>JANEMG010000332.1 GCA_024511045.1 Gammaproteobacteria bacterium
CAAAATAAACAAGAATATTGCCAAGCACTAATTTATCCGCCATATTAGTCGGCTCTAATATTCATTGCCCCAAAAAATTGGGAAACTTCAGTCATGAAAAAAACAGTTTATTTTTTCTGGGCCGTCGGCTTTGTCTTACTGGCTTTTCTGATCGGCCATCAGGGCGCCGCCGATGTTGCCAGTGCCATCGCCGTGGCTGGCTGGGGCCTGCCTCTGGTCGTCGCCTACCGGCTGGTGCCGATGCTTGCAGATACCATCAGCTGGCAGACTTTGCTGCCGCACAGCCACCGCAGGCCTTTTTCGGAATTGCTCTGGATGCGCTGGATCGGCGATGCCATCAATACCCTGCTGCCGGTTGCACAGGTGGGTGGTGAACTGGTCAGGGCGAGACTGTTGAACAAGGCGGGCATTCCTGGCGCCTGGGCCGGTGCCAGCATTGTCGTGGATTTGACCACCGGCGTGTTGATGCAGATGATATTTGCCCTGACCGGTGTCGGCCTGTTGCTGTACTTTGGCATCGGTGCCGATGCGGTGTTCGGCATAACGCTGGCCATTTGCGTCTTTATCCTGTTGATCTTCGGATTCTATCTGGCGCAGAGCGGAGGCATGTTTCTGTCCCTGAGCCGTGTTCTGGAACGTCTCGCCGAGGACCGGGACTGGCTGTCACAATTGACCACGGCGGCCATGCTGGACCGTACCGTGGCGCGCATGTACCGACGCAGAGTGCGGTTCATCAAGGCCTGTGCCTGGCGTTTTCTGACCTGGATGCTGGGTGCCGGCGAAGTCTGGCTGGCAATGTGTTTTCTGGGTTATCCAGTGAGTATACTCGAGGCGATCATGCTGGAAAGCCTGGGCAATGCCATCCGATCCACGGCGTTTCTGATTCCGGGCGCATTGGGCGTGCAGGAAGGCGGCTATATCCTGCTCGGTTCCTTTCTCGGGATCGGTGCGGAAACGGCGCTTGCCCTGTCGCTGATCAAACGGGTCAGGGAGTTGGTGTGGGGTATTCCCGGGCTGATCTCCTGGCAACTGGTCGAAGGCCGGCGCTTTTTCAAAGGCGCAGCCGAACCTGCCTCCGTGGATTGACGAGCAAATGTATTTGAATCTGACAATTTTTTTACGAGCACTGTATATCACGCTGCTCAAGAGACCCTTTTCCCTTCGTCGCTGGTTTTGGGTGAGCTTGTTTTCGCTGTTGTTCTGGTTGACTTGGTGTTTGATCGCCATTGGCCGGATGCTGGATCATGTTTTTTTTCCGGGCTTCAAAAAGCAGGAAATCAAACAGCCGATCTTTATCGTTGGCACGCCGCGCAGCGGCACCTCCTACACCCAGAGCCTGATGTGTCTCGATCATGAGCAGTTTGCCTATCTGACGCTGCTGCAGACGATTTTTCCGGTGGTCGTCTATCATCGCCTGTTTGCCCTGTGCGGCTGGCTGGATGCGCGCAGCGGGCGAATTTTGTCCCGAACCATCTCCTGGCTGGAACGAAAATTTTTTGGTGGCTGGGACGACCGGCACTATATGAGTCTGAACCAGTCGGAAGAGGACGAGGCGCTGTTTCTGTTTTGTCTGATGAGCGAATCGATCTTCATGTTGTTTCCCTATATCGAGGAACTCTGGGAAGTGGCTTTTCCGGATACGCTGCCGGAGCGGCAGCGACAGAAACTGATGCATTATTACAGGAGCAGCATACAACGGCATCTCTATGCGACCGGCGGTGACAGGATATTTCTGTCCAAGAGCACCTCTTTCGCCGGACGTATCGATTCCATGCTGGCGGCGTTTCCCGATGCCCGCATCATACACCTGGTAAGGCATCCCTATCAGACCATTCCTTCCCATGTCAGCCTGTTTCATCAGGCCTGGAACCTGCATTTTCCGGAAATCGACAAAGCATCGCCGGAGTCGAAAGCCTATGCACGGGTTGCGGTCAACTGGTATCGGAACATGCTGGAAAAGCAGGGACAGTTCCAGCCGAGTCAATATCTTCGTGTGCCCTATACGGAACTGGCTGCCGACCCGCAGCGGACCATTGAAGGAATCTACAGGTACTTCGGTCTGCCGCTGCGTGAAGCCTTCCTCACCCGACTGCAGTCTGCGACCCGGCAATCCCGCAATTACCGCAGCAAACATGTCTATTCGCTGGAAGAATACGGCTTGAGCAGGCAGTGGATACAGCGGGAACTGGGAGAGGTCATGGCAGCTTACGGGTTTGAATATTGACGCTGATCGGCATTGCAGGGTACTGCCGATAATTGTTGATATTCGCGCAATCTGAGCTTTCCATCCAGGCACAGCAATGCTAAAGTAGTAATTCTTTATCAAAACACTTGGTTATGTTCGGACCGGGTCGTGCAATAGTCGCCCCGGTTCATAAAATAGTCTGTAAAATCAAACTGTAAGGAGTGAAACATGGCTTTCGAATTACCCCCGTTGCCCTACGCCAAAGATGCACTGGCCCCGCATATTTCAGAGGAAACCCTGGAATATCATTATGGCAAGCATCATCAGACCTATGTCACCAACCTGAACAATCTGGTTCCGGGCACAGAATTTGAAGGTTTGTCTCTGGAAGAGATCATCAAAAAATCTTCCGGAGGCATTTTCAACAATGCGGCGCAAATCTGGAATCACACCTTTTACTGGAACAGCCTGTCGCCCAATGGCGGCGGCGAGCCGACAGGTGACCTGGCCAATGCCATTGACAGAAGCTTTGGTTCCTTCGCTGAATTCAAGGAACAGTTCACCAAATGCGCGGTGACGACTTTCGGTTCCGGCTGGGCCTGGCTGGTAAAAAATTCCGATGGCTCTCTACAGCTGGTCAGTACCAGCAATGCCGGCTGTCCGCTGACTGAAGGGCAGACGCCCTTGTTGACCTGCGATGTCTGGGAGCATGCCTACTACATCGATTACCGCAACGCCCGTCCCAAATATCTGGAAGCGTTCTGGTCGTTGGTCAACTGGGATTTTGCTGCGGAAAATTACGCAGCCTGATACCCGGCAGGGTATTTCCACCGGTAGAACAGGCCTCCTGCTCCAGGTTTTGGACAGGAGGCTTTTTTAATTGAGGCAAGCGTGTCGCTACCTCGTGATAGATTTTGGGACATCCAAGTCTCCAAAATCGACTCGCCAACGCGACAGCCATTATTGCCCCGGCCGTCCTGCGTCCGTGCCGCTTCGCCACACCTTC
>JANEMG010000333.1:0-1927 GCA_024511045.1 Gammaproteobacteria bacterium
GACTGGGTATTTTTGCCGTCAGGGGCGGCGGCATGTCCATCGACATCTATGTCGGCGCACTGCTGGGCATCTTCATGTTCCTGAATGTCTGGTTCATCATCTGGCCAAACCAGACGATCATGATCGAATCGGCAAAAAAAGTCGCCAGCGGCGGGGCGGCATCACCCGATGTCGCAGAAGCGCAGGCCAAGGCCGGCCTGGCATCGAGAACCAACACCCTGTTCTCCATTCCGATGCTGTTCTTCATGGGCGCATCGTCCCATTATCCGCACAGTTTCGGCGCCTTGGCGCTGGTCGCCTGCGTCGTTTTGATTCTGGTGCTCGAATACAATGGCGCCTATCCCGCCATCAAGCATCTCGACGCCATCAAAAAACTGCCCGCAGCCGGCAAGCTCGGACCACTCACCAGCGTCAACGGCGTCATTCATTCAGGACTCGGTCTGACCGTTGTACTGTTTCTGCTGTTGAGCTATCTCTAAAACAATTCTGCGGGACTTCCCATGCAGGGTGCGCGTTGCGCACCCTGCTTTCATTGCCTTGCAAATGTGTCGAAACCTATAGTCTGCACCGATAGCGGTCAAGTTCACAGAAATTCCGCCGGCACAGCCCCTAACGGCGCTGATAAGTACCAACCAGTTCGGTCTTGCCGACGATATGCCCGGCCATGGCCTTTTCCAGAGTCGCCTTGTCGGGCTCCTGCAGATCGGGCAGAAGCACATCCAGCGCGTAAAGTTTGAAAAAATAGCGATGCCGGCCAATGGGCGGACAAGGCCCACCGTATCCGGTTCGTTTCCAGTCGTTTTTGCCCTGCAGGGTTCCTGGCGGCAAATCCCCGGACGCCACGTTTTCCGGCAGGCCGGCAGCGCTGGGGGGTATATTGTAGAGCAGCCAGTGCACCCAGGTCATTTTTGGCGCCGCAGGATCGGGAGCGTCCGGATCATCGACGATCAGCACCAGACTGCGGGTTTGCTGCGGAATACCGGTCCATTGCAGGGCTGGCGAAATGTCACTGCCATCACAGGTAAAACGTTCGGGAATTTCACCCTGCCGGGCAAAATCGGGGGATTCCAGGGTCAGGCTCATCTGTCGTTCTCCTGCAATGGTAAATGTCGCTGTCATCATTGAAACCGGAAACAACAGCCACAGAAAAATCTGTCGATTCATTGTAAACATCGTTCACCTCGTCGGGTTGTGCCTGTCATTGATTGTGAAGAAAACAGCCAATCGCATTGGCTGCTTTCTTTCTGTAAGCACCCCATGGATGGGTGTTTACAGACGCAAACTAAATAACCAGTTTGCAGGAAAACTGTCAACCGCTAAATGCTTCATCATCCCGGTAAATTCGCCGTCGGCCAGTATCCAGGCAGTCTGAGGGGCAAATTCGCGTTTATTCGATATATCATCGGTGCGTAGAAAAGTATATACTTTGCCACGCATCAATATCCAGCCGATGCCGGCCATCATTTGTTCCCGTCTATAAATGACGGGAACTGATCCGGCACAGGGAAGCGCCGGTCCGATCAATGGCTTGTGGCCATTGATCGCGAAGAAAACAGCCCATGGAGGGGTGTTTTAGACGCTAACCAAGTTTATTGAAAATGGCGCAACCGGCCGCGCACGTATCGTTCACAACCTATTTTGATATTATTTTCTCGCAAGGGAGCAATCCATGTCCGTTGAACTATCGGAACAGCAACTCGATGAATTTAAATAACAGTTGAAAGACCTGTATCTGCAACTGCGCGAAGAGATTCGCCAGAATCTGCTGCGCACCGACAATGAAAGCTATCAGGAACTGGCCGGCAGCGTCCATGACATTTCCGATGAAGCGCTCGCCGATCTGCTGGTCGATATCAACAACGCGAACATCAGCCGGCAAATTCAGGAAATTCGTGATATCGATGCAGCATTGCTGCTGTCTCTTATA
>JANEMG010000333.1:1937-3189 GCA_024511045.1 Gammaproteobacteria bacterium
TCGCCAACAAGACCTATGGCGAATGCATCGACTGCGGACAGCCGATTTCCCTGCAGCGTCTGCAAGCCTACCCGACCGCCAAACGCTGTCTCGATTGCCAGGAGGTCTACGAACGGACCCATGCCGGCAGCAAAGGCCCGACAATATAGAAAAAGCGGGCTTTCACCCCGCTGCGGGACCTCCGCTGTCTTCGGCAGTTGTGGCTCCATGGACGAAAAACCTATAAAATAGGCCCGATTTTTATCACAGAATCCGGTTGCTTCATGCCGGCATGGGTGACTTTTCAGCACCGGAATTCCACAGCAATCCGACGTTGCGGGTTTGGATCGGGTGGAACAGACAGGTTGCTCAACAAACGCCTATTGACAGGATGTTTTTTCAGTCCCTGGGCAGTAATCCTGGTGCTGCTTCAGCAATCCACCCGGATTGGCCGCAGCGCCGCATTCCATGCCCGGCAGCCCCGGCATCGGCCGGCGCAGCATTCAGGAACGACAGCCCTTACTCTGGATCTCATTTTTCATTTTCTCACTCGAAGGTTGGCAATGTTAGAACAATATCGCAAACATGCTGCAGAACGGGCGGCCGAAGGCATACCGCCGAAGCCATTGACAGCGGAGCAGGTCACGGAACTGGTGGAACTGATCAAACGACCGCCGGCCGGCGAAGAACGATTTCTGCTGGAACTGCTCAGCGAGCGCGTCCCGGCAGGCGTCGACGATGCCGCCTACGTCAAGGCGGCCTTCCTGGCGGCAGTCGCCAAAGGCGAAGCCAGCTCACCGATTCTGGACGCGGCGGCGGCCACGGAACTGCTGGGCACGATGCTCGGCGGTTACAATGTCGCGCCGCTGATCGAGCTGCTGGACAATGCAGCGCTGGCACCGATTGCCGCCAGGGCACTGTCCCATACGCTGCTGGTTTTCGACGCCTTTCACGACGTCAAAGAAAAGGCCGATGCCGGCAACCCGTTCGCCGCCCGGGTCATGCAGTCCTGGGCCGATGCGGAATGGTTCACCAGCAAGCCGGCGGTGCCGGAAAAACTCACCGTCACGGTATTCAAGGTACCCGGTGAAACCAATACCGACGACCTCTCCCCCGCGCCGGACGCCTGGTCCAGGCCGGACATCCCGCTGCACGCCAGGGTCATGCTGAAAAATCCCCGGGAAGGTCTCAGCAATCCCCTGCAGAAGATCGAGGAACTGAAACAGAAAGGCTTCCCGGTGGCCTATGTGGGCGACGTGGTGGGCACCGGCTC
>JANEMG010000334.1 GCA_024511045.1 Gammaproteobacteria bacterium
AGCAGGATGCAGCAATCAGCGTATAGAACAAGCTCTAACGGGCAGTATGAACAAAATAGCAACTTTATTTCACCCGAAAATATACGGTGGAACAATGTTGCTTACTCTAAACTCTAGAAGTTTTTAATATCGAGAAAAAATGAGGCGCTAACGCGCATTTTATTTATATAATTCAATTTGATAGCTTAAGCCTTCGGCATTATCTACCCACAGATATCGCTGAGGAGGCATTCAATTTAACGCAACTATCCACCATGGCTGAAAAACAATTCAAATCCGTTCAGGATTTTCTGAATCACGTTCAGGATGAACTGAACGCAAATCGTCTGGTGCTGCCGACACTGCCCGATATTGCCATCAAGGTGCGCGATGCCGTATCCAAGGGCGAGGCTTCGGCGCAAAAACTGGCAGAAATGATCACCACCGATGCCGCACTGTCGGCGCGGTTGATTCAGGTTTCCAACAGTCCCTTGTACCGGGGCACCGTGGAAGTCAGAAATATTCAGATGGCGGTCGCAAGACTGGGCAACAATACCGTTCGCACCCTGATTACCAGCCTGATCATGCAGCAGATGTTCACCCCGACGACACCATTGCTGGAGCAGCATTTTCGTGAGACCTGGGAAGCAAGCATCAATGTTTCCGCCATCAGCCGGGCACTGGTTGCCTTCACTCCCCATCTCAATGCCGACGAGGCGATGCTGGCCGGCCTCATCCACCAGATCGGCAAATTGCCCATCCTGATGCTGGTGGAAAATATTCCGGAATTCCGGGAAAGCCCATCACGACTGGGCAAACTGCTGGAAAAGGCTCATCCCGCCATCGGGAAAATCATCATGGATACCTGGGAGTTTCCCCAGGAACTGAAACCGGTCGCCTCCGAATATGTCAATTTTCAGCGGGATTCGGGGCCCCAGGCCGACTACGTGGATATCGTCCAGGTGGCCTTCCTGCAAAGCATTGCCGGCACCGACCACCCGGCCTACCGGGTCGAATGGGCCACGGTGCCCTCCTTCGCCAAACTGGGCTTGTCTGCCGAGACTGAGGTCATGGAAATCGAGGGTATTTCCGAAGAAATCGAACTCGCACAGCAAATGCTCGCCTGATTGGCTGTTCAAGGCTGTCTGCCGGACAATCATCGCCGAAAAAAAGTGGTAAAATCAGGGTCGATCCCTTGTTTCAATCCGACAGCCTCAAAAAGACAGCATGACAGACATCAGCGCCGCGTTACGCTTTCGACGCATCGGCATCATAACCATATTCGCCGTTTATTTTCTCATTCTGGTGGGCGGCATCGTCCGCGCATCGGGCGCCGGCATGGGCTGCCCGGACTGGCCCACCTGCTTCGGTCAACTGGTACCACCCACCAGTGAAGCGCAGCTGCCGCAAAATTACCAGGAAATCTATGCCCAGCGCGGCTACGCGAACACCCGCTTCAATCCCGTGAAAACCTGGACGGAATATCTGAATCGCCTGACCGGGGTCACTATCGGCCTGCTGATCATGTTCACCGTCTGGTATTCCCGCGTCTACTGGAAAAGCGACAGGGCCATTTTCACCCTGTCGCTGGGCGTGTTTATCATGGTCGGCTTTCAAGGCTGGCTGGGCTCCCGGGTGGTCGCCAGCAATCTGCAGCCCTACATGATCACCCTGCACATGCTGCTGGCACTGGCCATCGTGGCGTTGCTGATCTATGCCGTGGCGCGTTCGCAAAAGGCCTTCATCAGCACTATCGATATCGGGGCGCTGCCGGCAAAACTGCGGCTGGTGCTGATCGCGGCGATGATCATGACCCTGCTGCAGGTGGCGATGGGCACCCAGGTCAGGGAGGCGGTCGACGTCATCGCCAACAATCATGGCTATATAGACCGTCATTACTGGCACGACGACTTCCCCATCATTTTTTATGTGCACCGGTCATTTTCAGCGCTCATTCTGCTGACCAATCTCTGGTTGTTCTGGCAGATCCATCGCTCGGTGAGCAGAGACAATCCCTTATTCCGGATTGCAGCGGCCCTGCTGGCCCTGCTGGTCATCGCCATTGGCGCCGGCATCACCATGGACAGACTGGGCATGCCGCCGGCCGCACAACCGATACACCTGCTGATGGCCAACCTGATATTCGGCGCGCAGTTCTTTCTGTATATCTGTTTGCACTACGCTGCAAGCAGGACCGCAGATTGATTCACCCCCAACAACAGTTCGAAGCCCATTATCGGACTGTGTTTTGGCTGTTGCAGGCGCTCATCGACGCCTTCTGCAATTGCAGGCCGGGCACCTGCTTTTCCAGTTCTGCAACGATTTTTTGCAAGGATTGCAGCCTGGACTTTTCCGTCGTTACCCTGAGAAAATGCTGCTGGACTCTCTTGTAGGTCGGTTTGATCCGGATCATTCATGCCCTTGTCGATCAATCGCTGGGCGATTCTTTTGGCCCGGTTTTCATTGCTGTAGATGCCCATGGAGACAGCCCCGCGCCAGGCCGTCTTCCGAAACAGCCAGAGGTCGCTGTAACCCTGCTTCTTCAGTCTCTGGTAATTGTCCAGGGACTGCTCGAAGGTTTCGGCGGCAGGATACAGAATCACGTAGCCCCTGGGGATTTTTTTCCCGATGCTGAAGCTTTCCGCATGATCGGCCAGTGCGGCGATTTCGGCAGTGCCGGCCTGCAGCATTTCCGTATCGCCAAAGGGGCCGATTTCGTGGCAGACCAGTTCGTCCAGCACAAGATCCCCGGCACTGGTACCGACTGAAGCAACAGTGCCGCTAGTGTCGGTTTGCAGCGCTGGTTTCACTTCCGGCACTGCAATGCTTTTATCCTGCTTTCCTCCAGACTTCTCCACTGTCTGGTCGTCGCTGCCAGGGTCTTGAACCGGCATGGCATCGCCGGAAATGCCTGCCGCCTGTGTATCCCTGCCAACTGCCGGTTCTCCTGCAGGGGCGCCCGCCAGGACATCGTCCGTCAGCGGTTTATCACTTCGCTGCTGCAAGCCGGATTCGACAATATTCCGGGGCGCTTCGGTCATGGTTGCCTGTGTCTGCAATTTGCTGGCCGCCGCCGGGGGGGTGTATTCGGATTCGGCGGAACCGGTCCCAGCGACTCCAGCGTTGGTGTCATTCTGGAATTGTTGATCGCTCGAATTGGCTGGCTTTACCTCCCCCGGCCCAACCTTCTCCGACGCGGTCAT
>JANEMG010000335.1 GCA_024511045.1 Gammaproteobacteria bacterium
TTGGATGAGAATTTTGCCAGGGTTTGCCCCAAACCCGGCAAGCCCCCCGGAAATTCTCTGGTCACTGTGCTGCTGCGCATGGTGGCTTGAATAATTTCTGGGAAACTTCAGCTTATCAATTCAATGCCGGAAATGGCGCATGCCGGTAAACACCATGGCCATGCCGTGTTCGTCGGCCGCGGCGATCACTTCATCGTCGCGCATCGAACCGCCCGGCTGTATGACCGCGGTGATGCCTGCTTCCGCTGCAGAATCGATGCCGTCCCTGAAGGGAAAAAAGGCATCTGACGCCATTACCGAACCCTTGACCTGCAGACCTTCGTCGGCGGCCTTGATGCCGGCGATCCTGGCCGAATAGACGCGGCTCATCTGGCCGGCGCCGATGCCGATGGTCTGCTGGTTTTTGCCATAGACGATGGCGTTGGACTTGACGAATTTGGCGATTTTCCAGGTGAACAGCAGGTCGGTCAATTCCTGTTCGGTGGGGGCTCTTTTGCTGACGGTCTTCAATTCCGCCGCGGCAATGCCGCCGGTATCCCTGTCCTGCACCAGCAAGCCGCCGGTGACACGCTTGAAATCGAATTCCGGATCATGGCCGCTGGTCCACAGGCCGCACTGCAGAACACGAATATTTTTTTTCCTCGCCAGTACGTTCAGCGCCGCAGGCGTGATGGTGGGAGCGACGATCGCCTCGACGAATTGCCGCTGCACGATGCTCTCGGCAGTCTCTTCGTCGAGCTCGCGATTGAAGGCGATGATGCCGCCGAAGGCCGAGGTCGGATCGGTGGCGTAAGCCCGATCATAGGCTTGTATGATGCTCCCGGCCTGGGCGGCTCCGCAGGGGTTGGCATGTTTGACGATAACGCAGGCCGGCGTGTCGGCAAAGCTTTTCACACATTCCAGAGCGGCATCGGCATCGGCGATGTTGTTGTAGGACAGTTCCTTGCCCTGCAGCTGTTCGGCGGCGGTAATGCTGCCGGGAATCGGGTTGTTGTCGCGGTAGAAGGCCGCATTTTGATGCGGGTTTTCGCCATAGCGCATCTTTTGCAGGCGCTGGAACTGCAGGTTCAGCGTACCGGGAAACTGCTCGCCGTTCAGGCCGCCGAGATAGATGGAGATTGCCGTATCGTAGCTGGCAGTATGGGCAAAGCATTTCCAGGCCAGGGTAAAACGGGTCTGCCGGGAAATCTGTCCGGCGTTGGTCTGGAGTTCCGAAAGGATTGCCGGGTAGTCATCGGGGTCGACGACCACGGTGACATCGGCATGATTTTTTGCCGCGGCACGGAGCATGGTCGGCCCGCCGATGTCGATGTTTTCTATCGCGGTGGCCAGGTCGCAGTCCGGTTTGGCCACGGTCTGCTGGAAGGGATAGAGATTCACCACCACCATGTCGATGGCCTGGATATCGTGTTCCTGCATGGCGCCGTCATCGATGCCGCGGCGCCCCAGGATGCCGCCATGAATTTTCGGATGCAGGGTTTTCAGGCGGCCGTCCATCATTTCCGGAAAACCGGTATAGTCGGAGACTTCCGTCACGGCAATGTTGTTTTCGCCCAGCAGTCTGGCAGTGCCGCCGGTGGACAGGATTTCTATCTGCAGCTGCGCCAGTTTCCGGCAAAAATCCACGATTCCGGTTTTATCGGAAACGCTGACCAGTGCACGCGTAATTTTTTTGTTCATGGCAATCTCAAGAGGGTTGGATGCGACAGGCAATTGGGAGAGTAACCGTAAATTTTAACCGCCCAGGCAAAGTCTTGCAAAATTCATCGGCTAAAAATTGAAATTTCTTGCCTGGCCGTCGCAGAAATTGCTACATTGCAGCAATCTAGGGCCAGAACTGCAACACAGGATGACAAACGCAATCAGCAACCGAGTGGACTTGATTTTGTATCAACAGGGCCGCTTCATACCGGTCAACTGGCTGTTGCAAGAAGGTCTCCTTGATTATACGGACTACCAGAAATGGCTTGCCGGTGATGTCCAGTATCTGCAGCACTGCTTCACCGCCCCGTTGCAGGACATAATCACCGATCTGCACCGGGTGGCGGAACATGCGCAAAGGCTTGGCTTGCAGGCGGAGCAAATCGACTATTCCCTGGCGAATGGCAAGAAACTGTATTGCTGCCGCAATGGGGACAATGAAAAGCTATTGACCACGACCTACAAGCCTGCCAGCGACCGCGTGCAGAGGGATTTGTTTTTCGACTGTTCAGCGGCCTGTACGACAAATGAATTGATCACCGCATTATTGGCCGGGAAGCAACGGCAAATGCAAATTCTGCTCGAGCGGCTGCATCGTCTCGATGCTGAAAAATACCGACAATTCCGGAATCTGCTGACTGTCCGGGAAGAACTGCTGAAGGGTTTTTCAGACCATCGGGGTGGAGATATTGCCTTGCTGGAACAGGAGTTGACGCCTCTGGCGTATGAACTGCTGGGGGAATGCAGCGATGCTTTCCTGGTGCCGCTATGGCAGAACTTGTCTGCCAGATATGCCGGACGGCCATTCGACCCGGCCGCAGCGCAAAGTCATTTGAGCTACACGGCATTGCAAGGTCTGCAGTGGCGTGAGGTGATAACGGCCGTCGAGGGTGAAAAAGATTGGCAGAAACAGCCGCTGCTGCTTTTTCGTCATGCCGAGGCTTGCTGCAAGTTGCGCCGCGAGGCAGAAGGTTTAACGGGCTGGTTCCGGTTGCTGCTTTTTTATCCGGAAACGGCGGCCCGGCTGATCAACGATACCGGGAATCGTTTATTGCATGGAGATTGGCGGAAATTTCGTGAGCTGGAGCCGGAATTGAAGGTTGAATTTTTTCCCGCCTGGACGTTGCTGAACAAGCCGGCATTGACAAAAATAACGGCCGGTTTCACTGCTGCGGATACTGATGGTTGTGCCGCGCTGCAATTGATGGCTGAGTTGTTGTCGGCCCCGCAGGGGCAAGTCAGCGAAGCGAAAGTAAAGCTGCGGGCCGGGCTACGGCAATTGGATACTGCGCTGTTCGCTCATTATATGGCGGCGGCCAGCCAAGTACAGTAATTGTCCGTATCAGGAAATATCGTACTGCGCCATTTTCTTGCGCAGGGTGCTGCGGCTCAAGCCCAGAGTCTTCGCGGCTTTGGTCTGATTGTGCCCGGTATGCTCCAGGACAGCCTCAAGCAGCGGCTTTTCCACTTCACCCATGAAC
>JANEMG010000506.1 GCA_024511045.1 Gammaproteobacteria bacterium
ATCAAGAAAAAACTGGACAAGATCCACAGGCAGACGCGCGGCAGCAAAGCGTCGAAGCTGGCGATATAATGCACAGCAGTTTTTCAGTTGCGCTGTCGGTAAAGAAAATATGAATATTCAGTTGCTTGATGAATACACGTTTGCATCCGGGAAAACCGGTGCCGAACTGCTGCAGCACCGGTTTTTCAATGCTGGAATAGAGAAGTAGTGAGGCAAATGATGCAAGCCATCGCATTCAATCCCAATCGTCACGATGTAACAGGTGCTGCACGGACATGAAAATCATTTTTGCCGGTACGCCGGCATTTGCCGTGCCGACGCTGGAAATGCTGCTGGCCTCGGATAAATACCGGCCTTGCGCCGTCTACACGCAGCCGGACCGACCGGCCGGCAGGGGCAGAAAACTGAAGCCCAGTCCGGTCAAGGAACTGGCGGTCAAGGCCGGTTTGCCGGTTTTGCAGCCAGCCAGTCTGAAATCGGAGCAGGAAGCGCAGAAAATGGCCGAATTCTCTCCGGATCTACTGGTGGTGGCTGCCTATGGCCTGATTTTTCCCCAGACCATTCTGGATATTCCGCGCCTGGGCTGTATCAATGTGCATGCTTCACTGCTGCCCCGCTGGCGTGGTGCGGCGCCGGTGCAGAGAGCCCTGCTGGCCGGAGACGAGCAGACGGGAATCACCATCATGGAGATGGTGTACAGGCTGGATGCGGGCGATATGCTGCACAAGGAAGTCTGCCCTATCGAGCCCTGGGAAACAGCCAGCGAGTTGCTGGCCAAACTGGCCCGCCTGGGGGCAACTGGACTGGCCAAGGTCCTGCCCTTGATCGAGGCTGGAACGGCGGTGGCCGAAGCGCAGGATGAATCGCAGGTCACCTATGCGGAAAAACTGGACAAATCCGAAGCCCTGCTGGATTGGCGTCGATCCGCTGTCGAACTGGCAAGAAAAGTGCGCGGTCTCAACGACTGGCCGGTGGCACAAACCCGGTATCAGGGCAAGATCCTGCGCATCTGGAAGGCCGAGCCGCTGGACGTCAGCACCGATGCCGCTCCTGGAACTCTGTTGCCGGTTCAGAACAAAAATCTGGATGTCGCCACGGGTGAAGGCGTGCTGCGCCTGCTGGAGGTGCAGTTGCCAGGCGGCAAGCGGATCACGGCACAGGCATTCCTGAATGCCCATCAGGTGGATGGCATACAATTGGGATAATTCAATTAAGTCCGGTATTTCCGCATCCTGATTCTGCGGCGCAGCATGGTATCCCGCCTCGGCTCCTATCGGGCCATCGTACTATTGTCATGAGGCCGAAATGAATTCACGATTGAAAGCAGCACGGGTCGTCAGCCGCATCCTCAAGAATGGCCGCTCGATGACCAGCGCGCTGGACGAGGTGCTGCAAAATGTGTCATCCAGCCGGGAGCGGGCCTTTATCCAGGCACTTTGCTACGGGGTGCTGCGCCAGTATTTTTTTCTGGAGTTCATCCTCTCCAGGCTGCTGCGCAAGCCGCTGAAAGATATGGAGGTGAAAGCCCTGCTGCTGATAGGCCTGTATCAAATCGAGTTCATGCGCGTGAAAAATCATGCCGCCGTGTCGGAAACGGTTTCGGCCATGCGTCGAAAG
>JANEMG010000030.1 GCA_024511045.1 Gammaproteobacteria bacterium
GCGACTTTTCGTATGCCTACTTTGTTTCTCCTCTGCGCTATCGCACGCCGGATAAACAGTGCGGCCCTGGTCGCTACCGAGGACTAACCGCCTTCGCTTCGCTCTCCATGGCGGTCAGCGGGAGATGGCCGAGACCGACAGCAGGAAGATCAGCAGGAAACCGATTTCAAAGCCGCCGACGGCATTGAGGATGTAGCTGACCAGGGTGACGGGCGCATAGATCAAAAACAGCAGTTTATACGACATTTCAATGATGGTGGGTTTTCCGCTGGTCATGGATCGTGGTCAAATTCCGGTGGTAGATAAAGTCGTGGATGATAGGCAAGACCAGCCGCCAGGGCAAGACGTTTCGTCCGGTGTCCGACATGCGCCAGATCATGCAGGCAATGCCGTGTTGCGACGCCTGCGGTTTGTCTTTTGCCGCGTTTTTCTGGACAGTACCGCGAAACTGGTATAGATTTTCAGGCTGTTTCAGCTGACTTACGGGAATTCTTCGCCAATGAAAATACTTTCCAGACCAGTGGTGCTGCTTGCGCTGCTCATTCTCGCCATTCCACAGGTCATGGCGGAGTCCTGTACAGGACAGGACACCACCTGCCGACAGGACGCTGCCAGCCAGCAGTCATCCGACCATGAAGCGGCTCCTGCAGAGGAAAACCCCTCGGCGCCTGAAAGGAATGATTCCGCTTTCGTGCTGTTCGATGTCATCGTCTATCGTCCATTGGGGCTGGTCGCCACCATTATCGGTTCGGCGCTGTATGTCGGTCTCAGCCCGTTGACGGCGCTTGCCTCCATCCCGCCGCCGCATGACGCCTTTGCCAGGGTCGGCGACATCCTGGTGGTGGCGCCGGCCGCCTATACTTTATCAGAGGCCGCTGGGAAAAAGGGCGCTGGCCTATTGATGCCTCTTCACTGGATCCCGATGGATTTCGGGTAGTCAGACCTTTCTCCCGCCGAATTCGGTTTCATAGAGCCTGTTCACGGCTGAAATCCCGTCGAGTTCTGTGATCCTGCCATCCGGCCAGAACACATCCAGCGTCTCATCGGTGTGGCCCAGATGTTCCTGGCTGCCATGCTGCACCATCGGCGTGCCGATGCGGTGATTGAGGAACTGCATGATCGGCTGCAGCAGCGGCGTGGAGAAATGCGCCTGACCCAGCAACTTGCCGCTGCTGACCAGTCGCTGTTCCCGTTCGTTGCCTGGAATGATGCCATACAGGTTGTAATCGCCATGGATGAAAAAGGTTTTGCTCAGATAGAAGGTGGACAACTGGAATTGCTGCAGGTCCGCCGGGGTGAAGGGGCAGTACATGACCGCGCCATAGTGCGCCTGGAAGGGGTCAGACTGCACCAGGTAGAAGCCGCCGCGCTCCACCGGCAGACGGTGATAGAGATGTTCGCGGGTCAGTCCGGTGACGCCCAGCGTCGCTAAGAACTTTTTCCAGGCATGCCTGGCATTGGCCAGATCGTCCGGGCGGGGAAAGGCCCGGTCCAGACCGGACAGGGTTGGATCGACGACCAGTCCCGCGACATTCGCCATTCTGCCGGATTCCGGTGCGAAAGCATCAGCCTTGGCGGTTTTCGCCTTGCAGTAGATGCTTTTCGGCATATAACCGGGTCGGCCGATGTAGGGCAGCGACGCCGTATTCAGGCGGCGCACCAGGATGATGGCCGTGAACTGCCTGGCCGCCTGCTGGAAGGCTTCGATATCGACAGGGCGCATGTGGTGTTCGATGCTCATGACATTACTTTCCGACAAGGTGACGGGGCATGGCGGTGATTGTAACCCCGCCCTGATGTCAATGCCAGCGCGCAGGAACTCTGTGTTCGGATTTGCTGCCCGACCCGTAGCCGGGGCCGGCACAGAAAGTCGTCGGCGATCAGATAAAACCCTGCAATCTGCCTCCGCTTGCTATAATCAACCGTTCGACGACAGCCGCCTATGAAAACATTGCCATGTTTTTTAGGTGCGGGGCTTTCCCGGTCTGTGTCTGAGGTAACGGCATCGGGATTGACCCGGCGCCGCGGTTCCAGAATTCAGGTTTGACAATGCAAGCACAAAAATACCTCACTACCCCAGGAGACCAGTATCCGCCGGGCTCCACGTATGATGGCAAGGGGACCAATTTTTCCGTGTTCAGCCGGCATGCGACATCGGTTGATCTGCTGCTGTACGAGCATGCCGACAGCGAGAAACCCTTTCAGGTCATTGCCCTGCATCAGGAAATCAACCGGACCTTCTATATCTGGCATGTCTATGTCGAGGACTTGCCCGTCGGGACCTGGTATTGCTGGCGCATGGATGGCCCTGACGACATCCGGCAGAGCGGTCTGCGCTTCGACAAGGACAAGAATCTCCTGGATCCCTGGGCGCGCGCCATCAATGACAGGCTGTGGGACAGGAAGGCTGCCTGTGCTCCCGGCGACAATGGCCCTCGATCGATGCGCAGTGTCGTGGTGGACGACAATTATGACTGGGATGGCGATACGCCGATGAAGTTCAGGAGCGAAAATGCCATCATCTATGAAGTGCATGTCGGCGGCTTTACCCGGCATCCCACCGCACGGGTGCGGAACCCCGGGGCTTTTTCCGGGCTGATCGAGAAAATCCCCTATCTCAAGGACCTGGGCATCACCCACGTGGAACTGCTGCCGGTGATGGCTTTCGATGAGCAGGATGTGCCACCGGGAACCGCTGCCCTGGGTTTGAAGAACTATTGGGGATACAGCACGCACAGTTTCTTCAGTCCCCACCCGGGCTACTGCGCGACGCCGGAGCAGGGCACGCATCTCCGGGAATTCCGGGATCTGGTCAAGGCCCTGCATCGGGCCGCCATCGGTATCATTCTCGATGTCGTGTTCAACCATACTGCGGAAGCCGGCATGGACGGCCCGATCATCAATTTCCGGGGCATAGGCAGCAATATCTTCTATCACCTGGACCCCATCGACAAGAGCATCTATCGCGACTATACCGGTTGCGGCAATACCGTCAACGCCAACCATCCGCTGGTGTCCAATTTCATCATCAGCTGCCTGGAATACTGGGTGCGGGAAATGCATGTCGACGGCTTTCGCTTCGATCTGGCCAGTGCCCTGGCACGAGGTGAAAACGGCGAACCGCTGCATGATCCTCCGGTACTCTGGGGAATCGAACTTTCCGAGCAATTGTCGCAAAGCAAACTGATCGCCGAAGCCTGGGATGCCGCGGGGCTCTACCAGGTGGGCAGCTTTCCCGGCTACCGCTGGGCGGAATGGAATGGCCGCTACCGGGATGTGGTACGGCGCTTTTTGCGCGGCGACAAGGGCCTGGTCGCAGAATTCGCGACCCGGCTCAGCGGCAGCAGCGATCTCTACAAACCGCAGTTGCGCCTGCCCATCAACAGCATCAATTTCGTGACCTGTCACGATGGTTTTACGCTGATCGACCTGATGAGCTACAACAACAAGCACAACCAGGCCAATGGTGAGCAGAACCGGGATGGCAGCAATGACAATCTGAGCTGTAATTACGGGGTCGAAGGGGAAACCAGCAATCATGGCATACTGGCCATTCGCAGGCAGCAGGCGAAAAATGCCATGGCCATTCTGCTGCTCAGCCAGGGTGTGCCGATGCTGCTGGCGGGGGATGAAGTGCTGAATACCCAGAAGGGCAACAACAATGGCTACTGTCAGGACAATGAACTGACCTGGTTTGACTGGTCGTTGCTGATCGAAAATGCGGACATGCTGCGTTTCGTGAAACACCTGATCGCCCTGCGCAAACGTCATCCGTCACTGCGACGGCGGCGCTTCCTTTCCGGCAAGCAGGGCGAGGGACAGGTGCTACCCGATATCACCTGGCATGGCAGGCAGCTCAACCAGCCGCCATGGGACGACGACGAAGCACAGATACTGGCCTTCACGCTGGCGGCTGTTGCCGACAAGGAAGCACACTTGCATGTCATGATCAATATGTTCTATGACGATGTGGAGATGGAAATACCCCTTGTTGCAGGACAGTTGTGGTGTCAGGCGGTCGACACCGCACAGTCATCACCGATGGATGCCGTGCAGCCGCACAACCAGAAGCCTTTGCGGGAATTGAGCGCCTATCTGGTGCGCTCGAGAGCGGTTGTGGTCTTGGAAAGCGTGCCCGCCTATTGACTTTGATGAAAACCTGCGCTGCTCCCAGGATCCCTCCTCGGGGCGGGATGACAGTAAGCACTATGCATCTGCAGTTGCGGGAGGAATCTTCAACGCAGCAGCGCTGCTGCAGTTTGGAGGTCCTTTGGAAATTCGCCATACACTATATTGGCTGCATGTTGACACGCAACTTTCGTTAGACTTATGATTGCTTGGGTTTTGGCTGTTTCCGGGCAGCGGAATCGCCATGGTAAAGTCAATGCTGCTGGATCTGCGGCCAGATCGTGATGCCATGCTGCTGTGAATGGCCAAAGCTCGGGCCTAACCAGGATTGCAGTTGACGCATCAGTTTGACTGCCAGGCCCGAATTCTGAACCGTGAAGAGTATATTTTGATACAGGGAATATTGAAGAATGACACAAAATCTCATCCGTCATACCAAGATACTATCCATCGTTGGCGATATCATGAAGGTGCATGCGCCGGCGGGTGCTTCCGGCGAACCGGCCACCCGGCTCAATGATCTCGCTCTGATCAAGGATCCTGGCGGTTTGAGTTCCCTGGCCCAGGTGATCAACATCGACCGTGACCAGGTTTCCCTGCAGACTTTTTCCGGAACCAAGGGGTTTTCCACGCGTTCCGCCGTGCACTTTCTCGGCCACCCGATGCAGGTGACCTATTCCAAGAACATCCTCGGCCGGGTCTTCGATGGCACCGGTAATCCCATGGATGGCGGCGCGGCACTGGCGGAAGACCCGAAGGTTGCCATCGGTGGTCCATCGGTCAATCCCATGCGCCGGGTGCTGGCGTCGAAAATGATCCGCACCGACGTGCCCATGATCGATGTCTTCAACTGTCTGGTGGAGAGTCAGAAGATTCCGCTTTTTTCGGTGTCCGGCGAGCCTTTCAATCCGTTTCTGGCACGCATCGGCATCCAGGCCGATGCCGATATCGTGGTTTTTGCCGGTCTGGGGCTGATTTTCGATGACTACCATTTTTTTCGCACTGCCTTCGAGGATGCCGGCGTTTTTGCCCGGACCGTGATGTTCTGCAACTTGGCCGCCGATCCCATCGTGGAAAGACTGCTGGTGCCCGACATGGCGCTGACCGTCGCGGAAAAATTCGCCGTGGAAGAGGGCAAGCGCGTGCTGGTCCTGATGACCGACATGACCGCCTACGCCGATGCCATGAAGGAAGTGGGCATTTCCATGGAACGGGTGCCTTCCAACCGCGGTTATATGGGGGATCTCTATTCGCAACTGGCCAGACGCTATGAAAAAGCCTGCGACTATTCCGGCGCCGGCTCTGTGACCATTCTTTCGGTGACCACCATGCCCGGCGACGATGTCACGCATCCGGTTCCCGACAATACCGGCTATATCACCGAGGGCCAGTTCTATCTGCATGACGGCGTCATCGATCCCTTTGGTTCACTGTCCAGACTGAAGCAGCATGTCATCGGTACCGTGACCCGGGAAGATCATTCCCAGATCATGAATACCATGATCCGCTTCTATTCCGGCGCCCGGGATGCGGAGCAGAAGCAGGCCATGGCCTTCGAATTGTCACCCTTCGATCGAAAGCTGCTCAAGTTTGGCGGGCTGTTCCGGAAGCGCTTCATGGAGATCGAAATCTCCCTGCATCTGGAAGATGCCCTGAACCTTTGCTGGCAGACCCTGGCGGAGTGTTTTCAGCCCGAGGAGCTGTTGATGAAACAGGCGCTGGTGGACAAGTATTATCCGCAGCAGTATCAGCAGGATGCGGCAACACAGGAGCAGGAACATGGCCAGACTGCAGCTTAGCAAGTCTTCGCTCAGCAAGCAGACTGCCAGCCTCAAGACCTACAAGCAGTTTCTGCCGTCCCTGGACCTGAAGCGGCAGGAGCTGATGGCGCAGCGCGCCAGGGTGGTGCAGATTCTGGCGCAGACCCGGGAGGAAATCCAGCGCCAGATGCAGGCCATTGCCGAAGAGTTGCCCATGCTGTCCAATGACAAAGTGGATCTACGTGACCTGGTGACTATCAAAGGCATCGATCTTGGTCAGGAGAGCATCATGGGCGCACATCTGCCGGTGCTGGCCGATGTGCAGGTGGAAATCCGCAGCTATTCCTTTCTGGCCAAGCCGCACTGGGTGGACAGGGTGGCTGAGCGATTGAAGGAAATGCTCATTCTGCGCCTGCGGGTGCAGGTGGAAGAGCGCCGCGTGGAGCTGCTGGATGCTGCGGTGCGCATCATCACCCAGCGCGTCAATCTGTTCGACAAGGTGTTGATACCCCGCACCCAGGAGAATATAAAAAGAATCAAGATCCATCTCTCCGATGCCGAACGCGCCGGCGTGATCAATGCCAAACTGGCCAAAAACAAGCGTCTGCAGCAGGTGAGAGCATGAGCATCGCGACCCTTAAAAAAGTTTCCATCTGCGGGTTGATCAAGGAAAAGGAAAAAGTTCTGGATGAGCTGCAGGAGCTGGGATGTCTGCATCTGGTATCACTGCGCGAACCGTTGGCCGAGCCGGAAAAAGCCGCTCCCGAACACCCGGAAGATGCCTACAAGGCCTTGAAATATCTCAGCAGCTGCCCGGTCAAGCGGCACCAGATCCGCGAGGCAAAAGATTTCGACATGACGGCGTTGGTGGAGAAGATTCTACGCATCCAGCAAAGCATCCGCGATACCTCGGACCGCTGCGATTTTCTCGCGGCAAGAATCCAGGCCGTGGAACCCTGGGGGGATTTTCAGCTGCCGCGGAAAGGGGAATTGGCCGGCTACAAACTGTGGTTTTACATCGTACCGCTGGGCAAACTGCCGTCCCTGCCCAGAAATGATCTGGTCTGGCAGGTGGTGCATCGCAATCACCGCGTCGCGCATGTGGTGGTGGCCAAGCAGGAGCCAGCCCCCGATGCCATGCCCGTGGCTCGTACCCATACCGGTTCCACGTCGCTTTCGGAATTGCGGCAAATGTTCAATGAAAGCCAGCTGCAGCTGGAGGACCTGCGCGCCGAACGTGAATCCCTGACCCGCTGGATCTTCCTGATGACCAGGAATCTGGCCAACGCCGAAAACAAGGCCGGGCTGCTGCATGCGGCGGAAAAGACCCTGGATACCGGGGAGGTTTTCACCGTTCAGGGCTGGCTTCCGGTGCAGCGCCTGCAGCAGGTGGTGGATTATGCAGACGCGCAGGATATGGCGGTTCTCGCCGAGGATCCCCTGCCCACCGAGACCCCGCCGACGCTGCTGGAAAACCCCGAGCCGCTTGCCGCCGGAGAAGATCTGGTCAGTTTCTATCAGACCCCCAGCTATTGGGAATGGGATCCGGCGATTCCGGTGTTTTTTTCCTTTGCCCTGTTTTTCGCGATGATCATCTCCGACGCCGGGTATGCCGGGCTGTTCGGCATCCTGCTGCTGGCCTACTGGCACCGGCTCGGCAAGTCCCCGACCGGCCTGCGCATGCGCCTGCTGGCTGCAGCGCTGGTTTCCAGTTCCGTCGTCTGGGGAGTGATGGTGGGCAGCTATTTTGGAGCATCGCCTTCCGTATCGTCATTGCCTGGCCATTTGAAAATCCTGGATGTCAACGATTTCGACACCATGATGCGCCTGTCAGTGTGTGTCGGCGTTCTGCATCTGTCCTTCGCCAATGTGCAGCAGGCCATGAATCTGCGCAGCAAGGGGCTGGCCAGTCTGGTTCCCGTGGGCTGGATCATGATCATGTTCGGCGCATTACTGGTCTGGTTCGACCAGTCGCTGCAGCAGCCGCAACAGTGGCTGCTGCCCGCCGGCAAGGCAAATCTCGCTCTGGGACTGGCTGCGGTGTTTCTGTTCAGCAGCAGGGCGGTCAAAAAACCGGTCGATTTTATCCTGCGCATTCTGGACGGCCTGAAGGGTCTTTCCAACATCACCAAGATCTTTGGCGATGTACTGAGTTATCTGCGGCTGTTCGCGCTGGGACTGGCCAGTGCTTCCCTGGCCATCACCTTCAACAACCTGGCCATGCAGGCCAAGGCGATAGAAGGGCCCGGTCTGCTGTACAGCCTGCTGATTCTGATCATCGGACATTGCCTGAATATATTGCTCAGTCTGATGAGTGCCGTGGTTCACGGCATGCGCCTCAATTGCATCGAATTCTTCAATTGGGGATTGTCCGAAGAAGGCTATCCTTTCAAATCATTTTCCAAAAAGGAGATACGCGAATGAACGAGTTTGTAGTGGCATTGGGCTGGACTGGCATGTACGGAGCCATGGCCCTGGGTGCGATAGGCAGCATCATCGGTTGCGCCATAGCCGGTCAGGCGGCGATCGGTGCAATGCTGGAAACGGAAGGTGGTTATGGCCGCTTCATCGGTATTTCCGTGATGCCTTCCTCCCAGGTCATCTACGGGATCGTGGTGATGTTTACGCTGCAGCGCAACGTTACGCCGGAAAATGGCGGCGCCCTGTTCGGCATTGGCATCATGGCCGGTCTGGCGCTGTTGTACAGTGCTGTACTGCAGGGCAAGACCTGTGCTTCGGCGATCAATGCCGCCAAGGCCAAACCGGAGATCTTTGGTCTTTCCCTGGCGCCTGCGGCAATCGTCGAAGGCTTTGCCGTGTTTGCCTTTGTTTTCGCCCTGGTGATTGCCGGCGGCATTCCCGGCGGTCAATAGTCCTGAGAGATATCGTACATGGCAAACAAAGTGAAAATAGATTCCAGCGATTATGCCTCCTATGGCGTCGAGGCATTGATAAAGCGGTTGCGCGACGAGGGGGTTGAAGAGGGTAAAACCCAGGCTGAACAGCTGGTCCAGGAAGCCTGCCAGAAATCGGCGGCGATCAAGGAGCAGGCCAGGCAGGAGGCGAAGGAAATTGTCGAAAATGCCCGCAAGGAGGCAGAGGCCTTGAAGGCGGCTGGCAGGGATGCACTGGAACTGGCTGCCAGGGACGCGCATTTGAAGCTCCGGGAACTGGTCATGGACCGTTTCAGTGATGAAGTCAGGCACCTGGTGGGCAAAGTGATGGAACCGGAGCCGTTCATGGAAAAACTGATTCTGCAGGTGGTCGGCCGGGCACGGGATCAGGCAGGCCTGGACAAACAGGAGCGTCTGCATATCAAACTGCCGGAGAACCTGGTCGGTATCGATGACTTGCGCAAGAATCCGGAAGAATTGAAGGAAGGCACGCTGGCGCATTTCGTGCTTTCGGTGATGGCGAGCCTGCTTCGCGAAGGCATTACCTACCAGCCGGCTGGTGATGTCAGTGCCGGCCTGAAAGTCTATCTCAAGGATGGCGACGTGGAAGTCGACCTGAGCGACGAGGCTATCGCCGCGGTGCTGCTGGAACATCTGCAGCCGCGCTTCCGGGCGCTGTTAGAGGGCATCGTAAAATAATGATGGGCGAGCAATATCTGACCCTGATCGCCAGTCTGCCGCCGCATATGCCGAAGCTGTTTAAAACCAGGCAGACGCCCATTTCCCGGTTGAAGCTCGATGAACGGCTGCAGATGCTGGAGCCCGAACATCGGCAGGAACTTGCCCTGATCGAAAACCTGGTGCACTGGAACCGTATGGCCATCGACACCAGTGACCTGGAGATGATCAAGCGGGGGCGGGCAGTGGAGCAGCAGCTGCAGAATGCCTTCATCAAGGAGATCGTGCAATGGCGCCTGGAGGAGAGAACCATCGTCGCGGCCCTGCGCCGCCGGCGTCTGGGCATCAATGTGCCACCGCCGGTGACGCACTGGGGTTATGGCAGATGGCTGCGTTATATCGAGGCGCACTGGATGGAACCGGCTTTCGCTCTGGAGTATATCTTTCCCTGGATACCGGAAGCGGCGCAGCTGCTGCAGGACAACAATTATCTCGCCCTGGAACGTCTGCTGCTCAGCCTGGTCTGGGACCACTATGGCCGGGTCGTCGGCGATCATTATTTCGATTTCGAGGCGGTGGTCGTGTATGTGCTGCGCTGGGATGTCATCGACCGCTGGTCACGCTACAACAAACAGCGGGCGGAGCAGCGCTTCAACGACATGCTGGACAGCGCATTGGGCGGCTATGCGTCGCTGTTCGCCTGAACGGGGCATGCCTGGCAAGCGAGGAATGATCTTCAATGACAATTGAAAGGCTGGTGCCTGTAACAACATGAATGAACTGTCAGGACAACCTATGGAAAAAAGTGATTTTACCGCCAGAGTGACCGCCGTCCAGGATGATCTCGTGACCATCGAGACGATTGCCACCGATACCGGTCCGGGGCCGCTGAAAAAAAATGAAGTGGTGTATATCTGTCCGACGCGCACCGAGGAGGATCGCCAGGAAAAACTCAAGGCCGAGGTGCTGCGTATCCATGGCAACAGCGCCGAGGCGCAGGTGTTTGAAAACACCACCGGCGTCGCGGTGGGTGATCCGGTGCAGCAGACCAATCAAATGCTGTCGGTCAGTCTGGGGCCCGGCCTGCTGGGACAGGTGTACGATGGCTTGCAGAATCCCTTGGAGACGCTGGCATCGGAATTCGGCTATTTTTTGCCGCGCGGCGTGGAGGCGGCGCCATTGGACACGCATCAGAAATGGTCTTTCGTACCGACCGTACGTGCCGGCAGCCGGTTGGTGGCCGGCGATGTCATCGGCACGGTACAGGAAGGCCGCTACACGCACAAGATCATGATTCCCTTCGATGAGCAGGGAACCGTGGAAGTCACCTGGATACAGGAAGGCACGGTCACGATAGAAGATCCCGTTGCCCGTATACGCATGGCATCGGGAAAGGACAAAGCGCTGACCCTGGTGCAGAAGTGGCCGGTCAGACGCCCCTTGCCGGAGGCGCTGCTGGACCGCCGCATCGCCGCAAGACTCTATCCCAGCGAGCCGTTGATTACCACGATGCGCCTGATCGACACCTTTTTTCCCATTGCCCGGGGGGGTACGGCCTGTATTCCGGGACCCTTCGGAGCAGGCAAAACGGTACTGCAGAACCTGATCTCCCGTTATTCATCGGTGGATATCGTCATTGTCGTCGCCTGCGGGGAACGGGCCGGAGAGGTCGTCGAAACCATCACCGAATTCCCGAAAATGATCGACCCCAAGTCCGGTGGACCATTGATGGACCGCACCATTATCATCTGCAACACCTCATCGATGCCGGTCGCGGCGCGTGAAGCCTCCATCTATACCGGCATCACGCTGGGCGAATATTACCGGCAGATGGGCTACGATGTCCTGCTGATCGCCGATTCCACGTCACGCTGGGCACAGGCGATGCGGGAAACCTCCGGGCGCATGGAAGAGATACCCGGCGAAGAGGCCTTTCCCGCCTATCTGGATTCATCGATACGCGGCCTCTATGAACGCGCCGGCGTGATTCAGACCCATGACGGCGACAGCGGCAGTCTGACCATGATCGGCACTGTCTCTCCGGCCGGCGGAAATTTCGAGGAACCGGTGACGCAGTCGACGTTGGGAACGGTGAAAACCTTTCTCGGTCTCAGTGCCGACCGCGCCTACAAGCGCTTCTATCCATCGGTCGATCCGCTGATTTCCTGGTCACGCTATCTGGTTCAGCTGGAGCCCTGGTTCAACCAGGAAATAGATCCGGAATGGACGAAGAAAGTCAGGGAAATGCTGGATCTGCTGCACAAGGGGGACGCCGTGCTGCAGATGATGCAGGTCACCGGTGAGGAGGGGGTGACGCTGGAGGATTTCGTCACTTACCACAAGTCGCTGTTTCTGGATATGGTGTATCTGCAGCAGGATGCCTTCGATGAGGTCGATGTGTCCGCTCCCCTGGAGCGACAGAAGCTGACTTTTTCCAAGGTGTATGATCTGGTCGGCCTGGAATATGCCTTCCAGGACAAGGAACAGGTCCACGACTATTTCACCCGCTTGACCGGTCTGTTCAAGAACTTCAATTATGCCGCCAAGGATGCGCCGGAATACGATGACCTGTTGGCTCAGCTGGACGCTCTGGCGGAATCGATGGGCGTCCTTCAGTAATAATCCGCTGCTTCCGCAACAACGCGGAAACAGCAGAGGTAAATGCAAAACTCGAAAAGCCAGTGAATTTTTTGGCTAACTGGCGCCAAAACAAGGGGATAAGGAGGGGCGTGTCTGGTGCCTATTTGTTATGATAGGCGCTCCAAAACTC
>JANEMG010000336.1 GCA_024511045.1 Gammaproteobacteria bacterium
GAACCATGGCAAATCAAGCTTGGCAGGGAATCTTGTGAATAAAATTGCAGAAATTGTACAAATATTGGACGGGAGAATGGATCCACCATAGAAATACGTAATTATTGAGAATCATTCGCATACACAGGGTGCGCAGCATTCAACCAGCCAAAATCAATTTTTAGTTTTGCATATGGCTCCAACGACAAATCCTGTAGTCAAGCCCGCCATGCGGGAGCAATCCGGATTTCTCCACTGAATCCTTGACCCAAAAGCCAAATCCAGACAGCATTTGGCAGGTCTTTATGATATCCAGTTCACCGCACTGCAAAATCCAGTATGCAACAGTTTACCACTGTCGCCCTCTGGCACAGCTTCAGGAACACGCCGTGTGTGCAATTTTTCAGTGTGAACCCTGTTTATCCATTATGCGGTCAAATAAAACAGCATCAACCCTCAGGGTGACTCATATCTTGAATATTTTAGGATAAGACATGCTATTATTGGATTTTTCGAGTCCCCGCACTGAAAAACCCTCTACACTTTTTACGACATTTCATCACGGTTCCAAGGAGCGTACAAAACCCTGCTCTGCCAGGTATTGCGAACTATGCGGCCCCCTTTCAAGACCATCGGCATTTTAGGAAAACCCAGCGCTCCGAGCATTGCGGACACCTTGTTCATGCTCTGCAGTTTCCTTGCAGAACGGCATTACGACATATACATCGACAACAACAGTGCGCGATTCGTCAGCGAACAGTGCGTGAAATCCTGCCCCAGCAGCGATCTGGGCAAGCACTGCGACCTGGTTATCGCCGCCGGCGGTGACGGAACTTTTCTCGCCACGGCACGGGCCATCGCCCCATTCGACATCCCTCTGATCGGCGTCAACCTTGGACGGCTGGGCTTTCTGGTGGACATCTCGCCGAATCAACTGGCCGCAAAACTGCAAAACATGCTTTCCGGACAATTCCGGGAGGAAAAACGCTATCTGCTGCATGCCAGGATCATCCGCGACGATGCCGTCATTCATGCGGAAAGAGCCGTCAATGAAGTGGTCGTGCACCGCTGGGTGACACCAAGCATGATCGAAATCGTCACCAAACTGGATGGCGTGTACCTGAACTCGCAGCGTTCCGACGGCTTGATCGTTGCGACGCCTACCGGCTCCACCGCCTACGCCCTGTCCGCCGGCGGGCCGATCCTGCACCCGTCTCTGCATGCCCTGGTGCTTGTGCCGCTCAATCCGCACATGCTGACCAACCGGCCCATCGTCATCGACGATGCCGTGGAAATCGAAATCAGCTTTTGTCAGACCAGACAGATCAATGCCCAGGTGACCTGTGATCATGTGCAGATACCAGATGTCCTGATCAGTGACAAGATCCTGATCAACAAAGACCCGAAACCCATCCGCATACTGCATCCACTGGACCATGACTTCTTTCACATCCTCCGGGGCAAACTGCACTGGAGCCACGGCTACACCCTGTAAACATGCTGCAAAACCTCAATATCACCGATCTGGCCATCGTCAAAGCCCTGGACCTGGACCTGCAGGAAGGCATGTCGGTGCTGACCGGCGAAACCGGCGCCGGCAAATCGATCCTGCTCACTGCCCTGGGCCTGGCGCTGGGTGACCGGGCGGATTCCAGCTATATCCGCCCTGGCAGCAAACGCGCCGAAATCAATCTGGAATTCGACCTGTCCGATGCGCCAGAGGCACGCCTGTGGCTGCAGGAAAACGAACTGGACGATCAGGGGCAATGCCTGATACGCCGCGTCGTCAACCAGGATGGCCGTTCCCGGGCATTCATCAACAGCCGGCCGGTGACACTGCAGACCCTGCAGGAAGTCAGCGCCATGCTGGTGGAAATCCACGGTCAGCACGCCCACCTGACGCTGCTGCATCAGGATGCGCAGAGAAGTTTTCTCGACGCTGCTGCTGGCTGCCAGGTGCTTCTCGAACGCATCAACCGGGTGCACCAACTGTGGCGAAAGAACAGGCAGCAGCTGGAAAAACTGCAGCAGGCGGCCACCGACCAGAGCGCCCGGGAAGATATGCTGCGCTATCAGATCGATGAACTGGAACAGCTGGATCTGGAAAATTTCAACTACCGGGAGCTTTCCGAGGAACACGACCGCCAGGCCAATGTCGGGGAAATTCTGAGCACTGGCCAGGCCCAGCTGGATATCCTGTATGAAAATGATCAGCTGTCCGTCAATCAGCTGCTCAATCACAGCATCCATGCTCTGCAGGAACTTGCACAACTGGCCCCCGAAGTCGGAACACTGGTCGACGACCTGAGAACCGCACAGATCCAGGTCGAGGAAGCAGCGCTGGAACTGCGCCGCTTTCTGGAAGCCCAGGAAGCGGACCCGCAACGCCTGGATTGGCTGGAGAAGCAGTTGGGCATCATTCACAATCTGGCCCGCAAGCACCATGTCGATCCGGAACAACTGCCGGACCTGGCCAGACAGCTGGGCAAGGAACTGGACGGCCTGACGCACAGTAGCGAAGCCATTGCCGAACTACAGACGGCAGTCGATCAGTTGGAAAAAGACTATCGCGAACTTGCCGAAAAACTTTCCCGACAACGCCGGCAGTTCGCAGAAAAAATGCAGACAGGCATCACTGACACGATCCGGGAACTGGGCATATCCCAGGGCGTTTTCCTGATCAACGTCATTGCGCAGCCGGACGGTCCGCCGCAGGCCAACGGCTGGGACAGGATCGAATTTCTGGTAAGCGCCAACCCCGGCCTGCCGCCCCGTCCGCTGGGCAAGGTCGCATCGGGCGGGGAATTGTCACGCATCAGCCTGGCCATACAACTGGCCTCCAGCAGCGACAAAAAAACGCCAACGATGATCTTCGACGAAGTGGATTCCGGCATAGGCGGCGGCATCGCGGAAATCGTCGGCAAAAAACTGCGCCAGCTGAGCGGCAACCGACAGGTATTATGCGTCACCCACCTCCCGCAGGTGGCCGCGCAGGCCCACAATCATTTGTACGTGGCCAAAAGCAGCGATGCACAGGCGACCACGTCCAGCGTCGTGACATTGACCGGACAGGCGCGAACCGAGGAAGTTGCCCGTATGCTGGGGGGCGTGCAGATGACCGAACAGACCCTTGCCCATGCCCGGGAAATGCTCAGCGCCCGGGAATCTCAGGATGATCC
>JANEMG010000507.1 GCA_024511045.1 Gammaproteobacteria bacterium
CGATCGCTGCCTTGCAGGCTGGCGACGATGGCTTCGGTGGGGCTGTGGCCATAGGTCATGCTCATCGAGGAAATTGCCGTATCGACATTGTCCACGCCCGCTTCCACGGCCTTGATCAGCGTCGCGACGCTCAGGCCGGTGGTGGCGTGACAGTGCAGGTGGATGGGAATGCTGAGACTCTGTTTCAGTTTCCCGACCAGTTCCTGGGCGGCATAGGGCTGCAGCAGGCCGGCCATGTCCTTGATGCACAGGGAATGCGCGCCCATGTCCTCAATCTGCCTGCCCAGGTCCAGCCACATGGCCAGATTGTACACCGGGCTGATGGTATAGGAGATGGTGCCCTGGGCATGTTTGCCAGTCTCCAGAACCGCCTTGACGGCTCTTTCGATATTGCGCATGTCGTTCATGGCATCGAAAATGCGGAATACGTCGATGCCGTTCACCGCGCAGCGTTCCACGAATTTGTCGACCACATCGTCGGCATAGTGACGATAGCCGAGAATATTCTGGCCCCGGAACAGCATCTGCTGCGGCGTGTTGGGCATGGCCGCCTTGAGCTGGCGCAGTCTTTCCCAGGGATCTTCACCCAGATAGCGTATACAGGCATCGAAAGTGGCGCCGCCCCAGGTTTCCAGGGACCAGTAGCCGATCTCATCGAGCTTGGCGCAGATCGGCAGCATATCCTCGATACGCAGCCGGGTAGCTAAAAGCGATTGGTGGGCATCGCGCAGGACGACTTCCGTTATGCCCAAAGATGTGGTTTTTGCCATCGATCGTTCTCCTGTGACCTTTGAGGGCCTGGTATTGTATAGTTGCCTTGTGGGTATCCGGTGCCGTGCCGATGCATGACCGGAAGGATCCTGGCCCACTATTTTTTCCGGTACTGGTGTACGGCTGCGCTGATCGCGGCAATGACGCGCTGGTTCCCGGCTGTGCTTTGCACATTGCCTGTCTGTGGCGGTGGGGGGGAAAAGCGCAGGATGGCTTTCGACATGAGGTTGATCACCACCACCAGCAGGGTCAAAAACAGGAACACGATACCCATTCCCACCAGCATCAACTCAACACCGTAAGACATCAACTCGTTCATTATGCAGATCACTATAGTTAGAGTCTATAAACACCCATCCTTGGGTTGTATATAGTAAAGTAAACAGCAAATGCGATTGGCTGTTTTCTTCACAATCAATGGCTTGTGGCCACTGATGATGCCGGCACTTCCCTGTGCCGGATTAGTGCAACACCTATTTTCCATGACTGTGCAATGGCGAGTTGAATCCGCCAATTAAAAAATACCTGCAAAAGACATTAAGTGCCATAACAAAAATAGGTGCTGCATTAGTTCCCGTCATTTATAGACGGGAACTATCTATAAAAAACACAAAATCAACTGAGCATTGTATCATAAGGGCGGAGCGGACAAAGTTTTGCTGTTTTTTTGATTTTACGGCGCCTGGCGCCAGGAGCGGCATCATGAAAGAAATAAAAATCATTCAAGGGGATCTCTGTACATGACAAAAAAATTATCGAGCACACAACGACAGATTATTACAAACTGGGTCTGGAAGGCTTGGTCGCAGTATTGAAATCATTATCAACAGTAGTTTTTTGGAT
>JANEMG010000337.1 GCA_024511045.1 Gammaproteobacteria bacterium
CTTTTTCAGAACTGCTTCTTTTCTCTCTTTCGGATAACGCATTTCAGTTGCTCTCATGCCCCATCGGGAATTCATTTAGAATTCCATTTTATAGGATGGACATCTATCCTGACTGAGGGGGCCTGAGTAATTACGCAGCAGGTATGAAATGATATTTGTATCGGCAACGATCATGGTCTGCCTGCATCGATGGCCTGTTCAATATCTTCAGCGGTAATGGCATTGGCCGGGATCTGTGCACGAAGAGCGCGAATGTCATTTAGCCTGTCTTCCGGGCAGACTTTTCTGGGAAGAAGGGATTGTTCGAGGCATACGAAGACTTCACTGTTGATGCTTCTGTGGTGCTGTTCTGCAGTATGTTTCAGTTCCACGTATAATTCATCGGGAATGTTCTTGATGGTCAGGGAGGGCGTAATGCGTTCCTGTGAAACAAAGCGATGGTTCCATTATGGTTGCGTTATGCCGGTTGGGCAAGTGGTTGCGCTAGCAGGTTGAATCCGCGCGTGTCTGCACGGGATTGGTCTTTGATTTAAGGCTGGGAAGAATTTCACGGGGGCAATATCCCCCCCCCCGTCTTCTTGAAGGCTAATATTGCCGCGTATTCCGAAATCCATCAAAAAACCCGCTGCATTAAAAAACGGCCCATGACGGGGCGTTTCCAGGTATTCTGCCGGCGGCGTTTTCATAACGCCTTGCTGGCAGGGTTTACAGGCTGTAGTACATGTCGAATTCAACTGGATGCGTGCTCATGCGCAGGCGGGTGACTTCTTCCATTTTCAGGTCGATGTAGGCATCGATCATGTTGTCGGAGAAGACGCCGCCAGTGGTCAGGAAGCCGCGGTCTTCATCCAGTGCCTTCAATGCCTCGTCGAAAGAGAAGGCGACCTGTGGGATGTTCTTCTCTTCTTCCGGCGGCAGGTCGTACAGATCCTTGTCCATGGCGTCGCCCGGGTGGATCTTGTTCTGGATGCCGTCCAGGCCGGCCATCAGCATCGCGGCGAAGCACAGGTAAGGGTTGGCGGTGGAATCGGCGAAGCGTACTTCGATGCGGCGCCCCTTGGGATTGGAAATGAACGGGATGCGGATGGAAGCGGAACGATTGCGTGCCGAATAGGCCAGCATGACCGGTGCTTCGAAGCCGGGTACCAGACGCTTGTAGCTGTTGGTCGAGGCATTGGCGAAGGCGTTGATAGCCTTGGCGTGCTTGATGATGCCGCCGATATAGAACAGCGCGGTTTCCGACAGGCCGCCGTACAGGTCGCCGGTGAACAGATTGACGCCGTCCTTGGACAGGGACTGATGCACGTGCATGCCGTTGCCGTTGTCGCCGACCAGCGGCTTGGGCATGAAGGTCGCTGTCTTGCCGTAGGCGTGAGCGACATTGGCAACCACGTATTTCAACTCCAGCACTTCATCGGCCTTTTTCACCAAGGTGTTGAATTTCGAGCCGATTTCACACTGACCGGCGGTGGCCACCTCGTGGTGGTGAACTTCCGTTTCTTGGCCCATTTCTTCCAGCACCAGGCACATGGAAGAACGCATGTCCTGCAGCGAATCGACAGGAGGCACGGGGAAGTAGCCGCCTTTCACGCCGGGACGGTGACCGATATTGCCGTCTTCGTAGACTTTTTCCGAGTTCCAGCCGGCTTCCTCGGAATCGACCTTGTAGAAAGCGCCCTCCATGGTGGCGCCCCAGCGTACGTCGTCGAAAATGAAAAATTCGTTTTCCGGGCCGAAGTAGGCGGTGTCGGCGATGCCGCTGGAAGTCATGTAGGCTTCGGCGCGTTTGGCGATGGAGCGCGGGTCGCGATCATAGCCCTGCATGTCATGGGGTTCGATGATGTCGCAGCGCAGGATCATGGTGTTGTCATCGAAGAACGGATCCATCTTCGCCGTCGACGCATCGGGCATCAGGATCATGTCGGATTCGTTGATGCCTTTCCAGCCGGCGACCGAAGAGCCGTCGAACATCTTGCCGTCTTCGAACAGGTCTTCATCGATGGTGTGGGCGGGAACGGTGACATGCTGTTCCTTGCCGCGGGTATCGGCGAAGCGGAAATCAACGAATTTGACATCATTTTCTTTGATCATGTTTAGGGCTTTTTCTACAGACATTGAGTTGCCTCCTGGGGTGTTGGTTGGGTGTGCCTGCCAAAAATGGAAAATTGCGCACTTAAAAAATCCAGAACAATAACATTTTTATGCCAAGAAACAAACGGATTTTTTACTTGGCGATGTTGAATGCCATGGTAATGCATCGACGATGCGTTCCTGCTCCTCTTTTTTGTTATGTGCAGATTTGTCATGTGCGGAGAAAAATCAGATCGACAACGAGGCACTGGATCGCTATTATTGACGGCAAGGGGAGACGGGTCGGCCTGTACCCGAAAACGATGAGGGCCTGGGGCCAATATTGTGGACGATAATAGCGCTGCTCGATTGATAGATAAAAAAAGCGACCCGATCGCGAGATACGAGGAATATGCATATTATCAATTCCCCATGGATGGCGAGGGTCTCTCTTTGTGTGAATCACGGCAGGATCTGGCCGATTTGAATCTGGTCGATGCCGACGTCGATAAACTGGACGAGATCGTTGTCGAGGCCGCCCTGGTGAATGATTATATCAGCCCTGAATTGCTCGAGGATGTCGCTGCTTATTCACTGCAAAACTGGTGGTGGCATCTGGCCAAGATACGCGATCGTTCCTATCCCCCCGACCTGCTGCCGGAACATTTGCGCGCCATTTACCTGGCGGACGAATCGAAAGCTGGCTAAGCGCCATTTTCATCGTGACCGTTGCTTGTCATACCGAAAAATTCTTTTCCCGCGTTTATAAATCTTCCTGATTACCCACAAGCTTCAGCCATTTCCCAAAATGAAAAACAGCGGTCAACCAATACCGAGTCATGGTTGTCATGCTGCTCTTGTCAATACATAGCAGGTGTTGCATTGATGTCGGGAAGACCAATAAAGTGTCATTTCGACGTCAGCACAGCACCTGTTTTCTTTTTAGGGGGGACAATTGTTTTACTAGAGTTTAGAGTAAGCAACATTGTTCCACCGTATATTTTCGGGTGAAATAAAGTTGCTATTTTGTTCATACTGCCCGTTAGAGCTTGTTCTATACGCTGATTGCTGCATCCTGC
>JANEMG010000031.1 GCA_024511045.1 Gammaproteobacteria bacterium
GTTTTCCACACGTTCACCCCGCCAGGGATGGCGGGATGAAATCCACGGGCTGTCCACACGGAGTCCGCAGTTCAATGGCTAAAAAGGGGCTTTTTTACCCACAGATATCACTGAAGAGCCTGATTATGAATAAAACACCCCATGAATGGGGTGTTTATAAATGTTAATCAGGTAGTGCTTGCCTATTTTTCCATATTGATCGTGACATCGGCCTTGGCCTGCAAATCCTTGATCACGGCATTGAAGACCGCCTGACCCTGGACCTTGGCAATATTCGCCTCGATGTTTTGCCGCTGCTTTGCGTCCTGCAAATCGACACTCCCTGCAGTGACCTTGAGCAGGCTCACCACGGCTTTCTGGCCATCGGAATAATCGACAATGAAAACCGTCGGCTTGCCTGCCACAGGCTTCGCCGCCTTGAAAACCGCCTGCCGCAATTGCCAGGGCAAGTCTCCCTTGTCACGGGTCACGGCCGTCCGTTTCTGCAGTTCCAGTCCCTGCGCATCCGCCAGTTTCTGCAGCGATTCGCCCGCCAGCAGCTGCCGCTTGATGCGTTCCGCCAGTTCCTCTGCCTGCTGCCTTGCCTTGCTGCGCTGCAAGGCAGCGATGACCGACGCCCTGACCTCCTGCAAAGGGCGGGTGGCGGCTGGCTGGTGTTCGACCACCCGCAAAACCACCAGGCGATCGGTACCCAGTTCGATGGGCTCACTGTCGTTGCCCTGCAAAACCTCTTCGGAAAAAGCGGCTTCACGAATCGCGTCTTCGGCGGCAATGCCCTGTTTGCTATCCCGAGCGAACAATTCACTCTTCTTGACCGGAATTCCCGTCGCATCGGAAGCGGCAAGCAGATTGTCAGGCTGTTCGAAACTGACTTCGGTGAGAATTTCACTCAGCTCATAGAAGGTATTTTCCGCGCTGGATTTCTGAAAGGCCTTTTTCACCTCCTCCCTGACCTCGGAAAGTGGTTTCGTCGTCGCCGGCACCAATTCCGTCACCTTGATCAGATGGTAACCATAGGCCGATTTGACAGGCTCCGATATCTCCCCTTCCTTGAGTTTGCTGGCTGCCTCTTCAAATGCCGGCTCCATGGTGCCAACACTGAACAGACCAAGATCCCCACCCTGTTTCGCCGAAAATTTGTCATCCGACAGTTCCTTGGCCAGGGCGGTAAAATCTTCTGTTTCTGCCCGTTCCCTGGCTTTTTGGGCTCTGGCCAAGGCCGCCTCATCCCCTTCCTTGCCCGCGGCAAACAGAATATGACTGATTTTACGGCGCTCTTCGGTCCGGTACAGATCCTGATGCTCCTCATAGAAGGCCTGCAGTTCCTGATCGGTCGCTTGCACTTTCGCGGCGAGTTCGGGCAGCGACAGCTCGATGTATTCAATGGCGACCATCTCCGGGGTTTGATAGTCCTTCTGATGCTGCTGATAATAGGCCTGCACCTCCTCGTCGCTTGGCGTTTCGGTCACTTTCGGCAGCGGGATGGTCACATATTCGAAGTCTCTTTGCTGGTTCTGGATTTTCAAGAACCGGTCGACGTCATAGGCAGTCGCAAAACTGCTGTCCAGAATGCTGTGCTGGAATTGCTCCATGATCAGGGCATTGCGTATTCTGTGTTCGAATTCCGCTGAACTCATATTTTGCGCTGCCAGCAAGGCCCGATACTGTTTTTTATCGAACCTGCCTTCCACCTGAAAATACTGCAGCGAACTGATAAAGCTGCGCACGGCATCGTCAGTCACCACCAGCCCCTGGTCCTGGACATACTGCAGCAGCACCTCATCGCGAATCAGCTTGTTCAGGGCCTGCTGTTTCAGGGTCTGTTCATCGACGCCCATGCCGGCAAGCTTCTGGCTGTATTCTGCATAGGCCCTGTTGACATCACGCTGAAAAAAGTCTTTGTCGCCAACCGTCACGACTGGCGTTTCCTTGCCGACATCCAGATAATTCTGGATGCCCCACAATGCAAACGGTATACAGATCAATAGCAATATGATCCAGGCGAACACGCCCTGGGCTTTCTCTCTAATCTTTAGCAGCATATACCCTGTCCTTCTCTACTGAATTGATGATTTTTGCGAAAACAAAACCTTGCTGTCATTCTGTCTATTTGTTGGCAGAAACTGCCCCGCAGCAAAAAGCTATCGACAGACCGCTGTCCTCGGGCATTGTCTTACTCAGAAAACCGACCGTAGCAGTGGCTGTTTTCATTCCCCGACAGCATGCAAAAAAAAACCCCGTACCGGTATGGCTCGGGGTTTTTCGATAATGGCGGAGCGGACGGGACTCGAACCCGCGACCCCCGGCGTGACAGGCCGGTATTCTAACCAACTGAACTACCGCTCCGTATTTGGTGGGTGCTGAGGGGATCGAACCCCCGACCCTCGCCTTGTAAGGGCGATGCTCTCCCAGCTGAGCTAAGCACCCGACTAAAGGGTGCTAGTTTACAGCATCTTTCAGCGCTTTTCCAGCTTTAAATGAAGGAATTTTTGCCGCCTTGATGGTGATTTCTTCCCCGGTCTGCGGATTCCGACCTTTGCGCTCAGCCCTTTCCTTGACCGAGAAGGTGCCAAAGCCGACCAAGGCCACTGAATCATTGTTTTTTAAAGCATCCTGTACAGCATGGATGAAACCATCCAAGGCCCGGCCTGCTTCCGCCTTGCTCAACTCGGCTGAATCTGCAATTGCATCAATAAGTTCCGATTTATTCATTTATTCCCCCTTTTTGGAAATGACTAGTGATTTTTTACGCTATCGAACCCGCTTCTATCTGCCTGTTCCCCGATGCCTGTTTTTCGCACAGCAAAATTCAGTTTTTTAAAAGACTCCCCCGCCCCATACCCATACCCATACCATCGGGGGGCTCAAAGCACTAAATTTTGCAGTGCGGCCGCTAGACTCCAGGAAACGTAGACTTTATCAACACAACAACGGCAGTGTCAAGCGTAAAAACCCGCCTGAGCCCAGAAATGACAAGGCATGGCGTCGTCATTCCGAACAGTCATGCTCCCTTTTCAAGAGAAAAACCCGTTCAATGTGCGATCAGATTTCCGTTTTTCGCCGCTTTCTTCTCTTCTTTCTGCTTTTGTTCGTGCTCGGCACTGGTCTTCGGCAAAGGTGTGGGACTGTATTTCAGGGCCACCTGCAACACCTCATCGATCCAGTGTACCGGGATGATGGTCAATTTATCCTTGATGTTTTTCGGAATTTCGGCAAGATCCTTTTCGTTTTCCGCCGGAATCAGCACCGTCGTGATACCCCCCCGATGCGCGGCCAGCAGCTTTTCCTTCAATCCACCAATCGGCAGCACTTCCCCACGGAGCGTAATCTCCCCGGTCATGGCCACATCGGCACGTACTGGAATCCTGGTCATTGCCGAGACAATGGCGGTGCACATGCCGATTCCGGCACTGGGCCCGTCTTTCGGCGTCGCCCCTTCCAGAACATGAATATGGATATCATGGCTCTGGAAAAAGTCCGCAGCAATCCCCAGCACATCGGAGCGGCTGCGTACCACCGTCACCGCGGCATCGATCGATTCCTTCATCACCTCACCAAGCTTGCCGGTGGCCAGCTGCCTGCCCTTGCCCGGGACGACCGCAGTCTCGATGGTCAGCAACTCGCCACCCACTTCCGTCCAGGCAAGACCCGTAACCTGGCCAATCTGATCCTGTTCTTCGGCCAGTCCATAGCGGTAGCGTCTCACCCCCAGATATTTGTCCAGATTACGCGAGGTGATCGTGACCCTGCTTTGCTTGGACTTCAACAGCAGATCCTTGACCACTTTGCGGCAAATTTTGGAAATTTCCCGCTCCAGGCTTCTGACACCCGCCTCGCGGGTATAGTAGCGGATGATATCGCGAATCACCGATTCCGTGATTTTGATTTCCTCCGGCTTCAGGCCATTGTTTTTGATATGCTTGGGAACCAGGTAACGCAAGGCGATATTGACCTTCTCGTCTTCGGTATAGCCCGGCAGACGAATCACCTCCATACGATCCAGCAACGGTGGCGGTATATTCAGCGTATTGGCGGTGGCGACAAACATCACGTCGGACAAATCGAAGTCCACTTCCAGATAGTGATCGGCAAAGGTGTGGTTTTGCTCCGGATCCAGCACCTCCAGCAACGCCGAAGCAGGATCACCACGAAAATCCGCCGCCATCTTGTCGATTTCATCGAGCAGAAACATCGGGTTGCGGGTTTTCACCCGGGCCAGACTCTGTAGGATCTTGCCCGGCATGGAGCCGATGTAAGTACGGCGGTGGCCGCGTATTTCCGCCTCATCCCGTATGCCCCCCAATGCCATACGCACATACTTGCGATTGGTCGCCCTGGCAATGGATTTTCCCAGTGATGTCTTGCCCACCCCCGGCGGTCCAACCAGACACAGAATGGGGCCCTTGAGCTTTTTCACCCGTTGCTGTACGGCCAGATATTCGAGGATGCGCTCCTTGACCTTTTCCAGCCCATAGTGATCCGCCTCGAGGACCTCTTCGGCCAGTTTCAGATCGTGGCGTATCTTGGTTCTCTTTTTCCAGGGGACACTGACCATCCAGTCGATATAATTACGCACCACCGTCGCTTCCGCAGACATCGGCGACATCAGCTTCAGTTTGTTCAATTCGGCGATGGCCTTGACCTTGGCATCTGCAGACATGCCCGCGGCATTGATTTTCTGCTCCAGTTCCTCGATTTCATTGGGCACATCATCCATTTCGCCCAATTCTTTCTGAATGGCCTTCATCTGTTCGTTCAGATAGTATTCGCGTTGATTTTTTTCCATTTGCTGCTTAACGCGGGTACGTATCCTTTTTTCCATTTCCAGCAGATCCACCTCGCCTTCCATCAGCTTCATCAGATTTTCCAGACGCTGGCTGATATCATCCATTTCCAGCATCGCCTGCTTTTCTTCCACCTTGAGCGCCATGTGCGCTGCCATGGTGTCTGCCAGACGACTCGGGTCATCGACGCCAGCAAGAGAATTCAATACTTCCGGAGGAATTTTGTTGTTCAGCTTGACGTATTCATCGAAGGAGTTGATAGCCGTGCGCATCAGCACTTCCATTTCCTGACTGGAAATCTTCTGTTTTTCCCTGACGCCAGCAACGCGTGCCGAAAAATAACCTTCTGTTTCCAGATATTGCAGGACCCTGCTGCGTTGGTTGCCTTCCACCAGCACTTTCACTGTGCCATCGGGCAATTTCAGCAACTGCAGAATATTGGCCAGCGTGCCAACCCGATAGAGATCATCGAAACCTGGCTCGTCGATTTCTGCTTCGATCTGAGCAACCAGCAATATTTGCTTGTTATCCTTCATCGCTGCGTCCAGTGCATCGATAGACTTATCCCTGCCCACAAATAGTGGTATGACCATATGCGGATAGACGACGACATCCCGCAACGGCAATACCGGCACCAGGACGTCTGCCTTTGGATTGTCAATCATTTTTTGGGTTTCCATTAAAACAACCTATAGTTTAATAACTTATCAACTGATTATGGAGATGTTATTGAATAAATCAAGGACTAAAAACAGAATGCCGGGGAAAACGGCAAATCCGGTCATTTTTTCCACAGCAAATGCCTGGTATTGGCTATTTGCATCGCCATTCGCTGTCGACGGCCAAAGAACATAACCTGAGGGACTGCTCAGAATTACGGCAGACAGAAAGCCGCCAGGGTTACTACTCGGGCCCCTATGGGTGGTCTGTTCCGGAAGACGCCGTGAATACGTCCCTGTAGGCTTGGCTTTGGCATCCCTGCCAAAGACACTTTCTCCACAGACCACCTATAGGGGCTTCTTCCGGTAGGGGTGAGTAATTACCCGCCAGGAACAAAAAAGGGGCCCCGCTGAAAGCCCCCTTTTCAATAACTTACTTGCAATTGTTGAGGAAATTATACGCTACATTGCTGCACGCGCTACTCAGGAATCCGACGAGGCGACTTTCTGCTCGTTGGCATAAACCAGCAGGGGCTCCGATTCACCGCGGATCACCGCTTCATCGATGACCACTTTGGCAATGTTTTCAGTCGATGGTAATTCATACATCGTATCCAGCAGCACGCTTTCGACGATGGTACGCAGGCCTCTTGCTCCTGTTTTGCGCTGCATGGACTTTTTGGTGATGGCATAAAGCGCCTCCTTCCTGAATTCCAGCTCCGCGCCTTCCATTTCAAAAAGACGCTGATATTGCTTGGTCAAGGCGTTTTTCGGTTCCGTCAAAATCTTTACCAGCGCCTCCTCATCCAGTTCTTCCAGTGTAGCGATAACCGGCAAACGGCCGACAAATTCCGGAATCAGGCCATATTTGATCAGATCTTCCGCCTCGACTTCGGCAAAAATCTCACCGACATTCTTGCTTTCGTCCTTGGTTTTAACTTCGGCAGAAAAACCAATACCGCCTTTTTCGGAACGGTCCTTGATGACCTTGTCCAGACCGGCGAAGGCTCCTCCGACGATAAACAGGATATTCGCGGTGTTGACCTGCAAAAATTCCTGCTGAGGATGCTTGCGCCCACCCTGCGGCGGCACGGAAGCGATGGTCCCTTCGATCAGTTTCAGCAGCGCCTGCTGTACACCTTCCCCGGAGACGTCCCGGGTGATCGAGGGATTGTCGGACTTTCTGGAAATCTTGTCGATCTCATCGATGTAGACGATGCCGGACTCCGCTTTTTCCACATCGTAATCGCATTTCTGCAAAATTTTCTGAATGATGTTTTCGACGTCCTCACCAACGTAACCGGCTTCCGTCAGCGTCGTCGCATCGGCGATGGTAAAGGGCACATCGAGCAATTTGGCCAGCGTCTCGGCAAGCAGTGTCTTACCCGAACCGGTCGGGCCAATGAGCAAAATATTGCTTTTCGCCAGTTCGATATCGTCCTGCTTGGATTTGTTGCGCAAGCGTTTGAAGTGATTGTAGACGGCCACGGACAAAATTTTCTTCGCCCCCTCCTGACCGATTACATATTCATCCAAAACCTCTTTGATTTCCTTCGGCTTGGGCAATTGACCATTGCCGGCGGAAGAGTCTTCCTGCAATTCATCCCGGATGATGTCGTTGCAAAGCTCCACGCATTCATCGCAAACATAGACAGATGGTCCGGCAATAAGCTTTCTTACTTCATGCTGACTTTTACCACAAAAGGAACAATAAAGAAGCTTATCGTCATCTCTGCCTTTTTTGTCATTGCTCATATTTCAGACTCCAATAGGTTTACAGATAAGAGTACACAGCTTTAAGAATATATCGAATATGAAAAAATACCAACTGATATTTGGCATCCGCCTGTCAATGCAAGGGCAGTCACCTGGCACAGGATTGTGTCGGCATCATCAATGCGCACCAAGTCATTGATGATAAAGAAAACAGCCAATCCCATTTGCTGTTTTCCTATCTTGAACAACCCATGGATGGGTGTTTATAGATGCCGACTATTCAAGTCCCTTCCGTGCCTCGTTTGCTCAGCACCTGATCGATCAACCCATAGTCGACGGCTTCTTCGCCGCTCAGAAAATTATCCCGGTCAGTATCCTGCTGGATTTTTTCCAGTGTCTGTCCCGTGTGCTTTGCCAGGATCTTGTTCAGCCTTTCCCGGACCAGCAGAATCTCCTTGGCATGAATATCGATGTCCGATGCCTGGCCCTGAAAGCCCCCCAGCGGTTGATGAATCATCATCCTGGAATGCGGCAGACAGAAACGTTTGTTCGCCGCCCCGCCCGCCAGCAACAGCGCTCCCATGCTGGCAGCCTGGCCAATGCACATGGTGCTGACATCCGCCTTGATGAACTGCATCGTATCATAGATGGCCAGACCCGCAGTGACGGAGCCGCCCGGGGAATTGATATACAGATGAATGTCCTTGTCGGGATTTTCCGACTCCAGAAACAGCAGCTGCGCCACCACCAGATTGGCCATGTAGTCTTCCACCTGGCCGATCATAAAAATCACCCGCTCCTTCAACAAGCGGGAGTAGATATCGAAGGACCTCTCGCCTCTGGCGGTTTGCTCGATGACGATTGGTACTAGCCCACCCGCCGCCTTTGGTGAGATCATGCTGTTGGCATCATTACTCGTGATCATTGCTTGTTTTCCTGCTTCATGGCTGATTCGTAACTGGTCGGTTCATCGCTGACCTTGATGCGCTCGAGCAGCCATTCCACCGCCTGGTCCTCCAGAACCATTTGTTCTATTTCATTCAGACGGGCTTCATCTGAATAATACCAGTTGATGACATCCTGGGGACGCTCGTAGCTTTGCGCCAGATCCTCGATGGCGGACCGCACCCGCTCCGGATCCGGCTTGATTTCATTCTTCTGGACAATTTCGTCCATGATCAGCCCCAATGCCACACGGCGTTTGGCCTGCTCTTCGAAACCCTCTCTCGGAATCTGCAGGTCTTCGGGATTGATGTTCTGTTTGGCTGCGTTCTCCTGATAGGGCTTCAGCAGGTAATCGATCTCCTGATCGATCATGGTCCTCGGCAGCGTCACCTTTATATTTTCAAAAAGGGCATCCATGACGGCATTTTTGACCTTGCCATGCACATTTCGTTCCAGCTCCCGCTGCATACTTTCCTTGAGATGTTCACGGAAAGCCTGCAGATCGTCCTCCTCGACACCGAATGCCTTGAAGAATTCACCATTCACTTCGGGAAGTACGGGCGATTCCACCTTCAGCACCTCGATTTCGAACTCCGCGTCCTTGCCGGCAAGCTTTTCATTGCCATACTGCTCCGGAAAAGTGACCTTGAATGTGACGTTGGCGCCAGGCTCCAACCCGAGCAACTGTTCTTCGAAGCCGGGAATCATCTGCTTGTCGCCAATGACCACCTGATAATCCTGCACTTTGCCGTCGGTGAAATTCTCACCATCGACGCTTCCGGAAAAATTGATGGTGACGCGATCTCCTTCCCGGGCAGCATGTTCTGCCGTCTGCCATTCCTTTTTCTGGTCCCTGAGCTTTTCGATCATGGCGTCGATATCGGATTCCTGAATCTCGACGACCGGCCGCTGAATTTCGATGTCTTCGAGATTGTCCAGGGAAATCTCGGGAAACACTTCAAATTCGGCGGTATATTGAAAGCCCTCTCCTTCCTTGTCCAGACCGACAGGAACAATATGCGGCTGGCTGACCGGGCGCAGGTTCTGTTCCTGCAGCGCATCGAAATAAGTCGTTTGAATGACATCCCCCGTGACTTCCTCCCGCACCCGGGCCGCAAACATTTTTTTTACCACATGTTTGGGCACCTTGCCGGGTCGAAAACCATCCAGCTTCACCTCGCGCGCCAAGGTGCTGAACCGGGATTCCATTTTCTCCTGAATCACCTCTTCAGGGACGTTTACAGTCATTTTTCTGCTTAATTCTGATGTCTCTTCGACAGAAACTTGCATTTCCTTACCTCAACTTTTTTGAATTTAACGACTACAGGAGAATACTTCGGAAAAAGATTTCTTTGAAAATCTGAAGGGTTAACGCGCTGCTATCGTTAACTGCTGTGACATGCCATTGAAAGTGGTGCGAATGGAGAGACTCGAACTCTCACGGGATTCCCCACTGGAACCTAAATCCAGCGCGTCTACCAGTTCCGCCACACTCGCATCCAAAATGAATCGGTCATTATAACTGATAAAACCCGACAATAGCAATCGGCAATCTGCGCTACATCGAGCCCATGCCGTTGTATCATTTGAGAAAAGACGGCGTGCAACGGCATTGCCGGTAGCATCGTCGTCAGGCACGATAGCGTGATCAGCATTATCCGATCAGACGACAGACAAGAACTTAGTCGCCAGTCAACTTTCGTAAAGCGCAAAAAAAAAGGCCGATGCCCAGGCATCGGCCTTTTGTCCTGAATAGAATCCGGCAGTCAGATCTACAGACGGTTCACAGCATTCAAATCCTGGAAAGCCTGTTCCAGACGAGCCACCATGCCCAGGTCCCCGGCACGCTGCCAGGCTCTCGGGTCATAATATTTCTTGTTGGGCTTGTCTTCTCCGTCAGGATTGCCGATCTGACCCTGCAAATAGGCTTCATTGTCCTTGTAGTACTGCATGATCGCTGCCCAGGTCGCCCATTGCGTATCGGTGTCGATGTTCATCTTCACCACGCCATAGCTGATCGATTCTTTGATTTCTTCTGGTGAAGACCCGGATCCGCCATGGAAAACAAAAGTCAGTGAATTGTGCGGCAGACCATATTTCTCGGAGACATATTTCTGGGAGTTGGCCAGAATAGTCGGCGTCAGTTTGACGTTGCCTGGTTTGTAGACACCATGCACGTTGCCGAAGGAAGCGGCAATGGTGAAACGGTGGCTGATCTTGCTCAACTGCTCATAGGCATAGGCGACATCTTCAGGCTGTGTGTACAGCAGGGAATTGTCCATGTCGGTGTTGTCCACACCGTCTTCCTCACCGCCGGTGCAGCCCAGTTCTATTTCCAGGGTCATATCCATCTTCGACATGCGTTTCAGATATTCTGCACATGTGGAAATATTTTCTTCCAGACTTTCTTCGGACAAATCCAGCATGTGGGAACTGAACAATGGCTTGCCCTTTTCGGCAAAATGCTTTTCCCCGGCATCCAGCAGGCCATCGATCCAGGGCAGCAGCTTCTTTGCTGCATGGTCGGTATGCAAAATGACCGGCACACCATAATGTTCGGCCATGTTGTGGACATGTAAAGCACCGGAAATAGCGCCCAGTATTGCTGGTTGCTGGCCTTCCAGCTTCAAGCCCTTGCCGGCGACGAATGCCGCACCGCCATTGGAAAACTGCACAATGACAGGCGACTTGACTTTGGCCGCAGCCTCCATGGTGGCATTCATGGAATCGGTATTGATGGCATTGACTGCAGGCAAAGCGAACTGCTCTTCCTTGCAGATGGCAAAGACCTTCTGCACGTCTTCGCCGGTGACAACGCCGGGTTTAACAACGTCTAATATTTTTTTTGACATCTTGGAATCTGTTTTGAGTGGATTAAAGCGTTCCCGGCCAGCATGACCGGGAACATTAACAGGAACTGGCATTCGACGCTCGACGGCCAGTACAAACCAACTTGCCAGAACTGAAGTCAGCCTTCCAGTTCCGCCAAGCGGCTGGCCAGCAGCTCTTCCAGAGTCTCCAGTGCTTTGGTGAATCCGACAATCCCTTCGGACAGCTTGTCTGTCGCCATACGGTTTTCAGCATGCATGCGATCGAAAGCATCCTTGTCGACGGTGATTTTTTCGATGTCGGCACTGGCCGCTTTTGCGGGATCCAGTTTGCGTGGCAGATCACCTTCGGTAGACTGCAGCTCGGCCAGCAGAGACGGAGCGATGGTCAGCAGATCACAGCCGGCCAGCTCCATGATTTCACCGATGTTTCTGAAGCTCGCACCCATGACTTCGGTTTTGTAGCCGAATTTCTTGTAGTAGTTATAGATGTTGGTTACAGAGACAACACCAGGATCTTCCGCCGGTGGATAGGATTCACGGCCGGTATCTTTTTTGTACCAGTCGAGAATTCGACCAACGAATGGCGAAATCAGGGTAATGCCGTTTTCAGCACAGGCGATGGCCTGATGAATGCCGAACAGCAGGGTCAGGTTGCAGTGTATGCCTTCCTTCTCCAGCACGGCAGCTGCCTGAATACCTTCCCAGGTGGCCGCAATCTTGATCAGGATGCGTTCACGGGAAACGCCCTGCGCCTCGTACTGTTCGATCAGTTCACGCCCTTTGGCGATGGTGGCATCGGTATCATAGGAAAGTCTGGCATCCACCTCAGTAGACACGCGACCGGGAATGATATCCAGAATTTTCAGGCCAAAGGAAACTGCCAGGCGATCAAAAGCCAGCGTAACCACATCCCCGGCGCTTGCGCCAGCACCCAGAGTTTCTCTGGCGCCTTTCAGGGTATCATCGACGATGCTCTGATATTGCGGCATTTGCGCAGCAGCGGTGATCAGTGACGGATTGGTCGTTGCATCACGGGGCTTGAAAGTTTCAATTGCCTCGATATCACCAGTATCGGCGACAACCACTGTCATTTCGCGGAGCTGTTCAAGTAAATTTCTTGCCATAACTTAGTTACCTTATCCTTTGAAAAATAGCCTCCTCAGCGATATCTGTGGGTAGATAATGCCGAAGGCTTAAGCTATCAAATTGAATTATATAAATAAAATGCGCGTTAGCGCCTCATTTTTTCTCGATATTAAAAAC
>JANEMG010000338.1 GCA_024511045.1 Gammaproteobacteria bacterium
CCGGACATCAGATAATGTGGCAAGGGTATACCGCCTTACAGTTTATGTGTACTGGTTTCATGCTGCAGGATGGGGGGTAATATTGTGTGCGATGACTTATGGGTAATAGGCAGGGCTAGGCAGGGCCATCAGCACACGGGCGCTCTTGACATTATTGATGGTCATGATGGTGCGGGCGATTTCTCCTTCCAGAGCGCGTTGAAAACGGACTCTTTCGACGCTCTTGCTGGTCCCGAATCCCGCCTCCTTGTCCAGCAGTTCGTAGCCCAGACTGTCGCTCTTCGGCAGGCCCTGCGCCGCCAGCTTCAATTTCAGGCTCCTGATATCGGACGATGGCACCATGATCGCCCCCGAACTGCTGTCGACCTGGTAATCGACATTCAATTTGTCCAGTTCCTCGAGGATTTCCGCAGCATCCTTTTCGGCGACACCGGCAAACAGCAAACCATAGGATGGCGTCTGCGACCAGAGCACCACAGCAACGCCAATGGCCACGCTGAAGGCCAGCCCCAGCATCAGGCCGATCTGCCGGAATACCGTCAACCCCATCAGACCCTTCATGGCCGGATGGACATTTTCCGGCTGCTGCACGTTGACCGCCAGATTCTGCTGCGGCTCGTTTTGAACGAGATTGTTAGCTGCTTGATCACTCATGATGCATTTCGCTTGTCAGCCTCCGTCACATCGGCATGTTCATGACATCGTTATAGGCATCCAGCAGCTTGTTTCTGACCTGTACCATGGCCTGAAAGGAAACGCTGGCTTTCTGCATTGAAATCATCACTTCCGGTAGCGATGCGTCACCGCTGCCGGTTTCAAAAGCGCTGGCCATGGCGCTGGCCTGCTGCTGGTTGGCATTGACTGTGTCGACAGCCTGTCTGAACAGCGCCGAAAAATCGGCACTCTGACTCTGCTCAACCTCTCGTGATTTGCTGCCGGCTTCGGCAGACATGGCGCGCATCTGCGCCAATACCTGATTGATATGCATTTCACTCATGCGATTTACCCCTTCTGAAATTGCTCGATAAATAGGCAAGCACGATTCAGGCCATCATGCCCCCAGATCAACAGGGTACGACTGCCCCGGATGCCTTGATTTTTGCCAGTTTGTAACGCAGTGTCCGCGGGCTGATGCCCAGTTTTTCCGCAGTGCTCTTGCGGCTGCCATTCTGTTCACGCAGGGTCTGGATGATGATTTGCTCTTCAGCGCAGCGCAAACCATCATCCAGACTGTCGACGGAAACTGCTGCGGCATCATTTTCCGGACCCTGAAGGGCTGGTATTTCGACAATGCGCTGACCCAGCTGGTCTTCCTCTAGAACCAGATCATCCGGATCGATCACCTGCCCCGTCTGCAGTATCAAGGCTCTCTGCAGCACATTTTCCAGTTCCCGGACATTTCCCGGCCAGGAATAGGACTGCAATTTCCGGACGGATGGCTGCGCCAGAACTGGCAATTTTTTGCCCTTCTGGCAATGCCGCTGCAACATTTCCTGTGCCAGCGGCAAAATATCGTCGGGGCGATCACGCAGCGGCGGAATGGTCAATGGAAAGACATTCAGGCGATAATACAGATCCTCACGGAATTCCCCCGACTCCACCTGCTGCTTCAACGACTGGTTGGTCGCCGCCAGAATCCTGACCTGCAGAGCGATCCTGCGCTGACTGCCCAGTCGTTCGACTTCCTTTTCCTGGATGACGCGCAGCAGTTTGGCCTGCAGCGGCAACGCCATTTCCGATATTTCATCCAGCAGCAGGGTTCCCTGCTGGGCCTGTTCGAATTTGCCCGGCATGCTCTGGGAGGCACCGGTAAACGCGCCCTTTTCATAGCCGAACAACATGGCCTCCAGCATGTTTTCCGGAATGGCCGCACAGTTCACGGCCACCAAGGGCCCTCCGTGATGCTGTGAATTCTGGTGAATATAACGCGCCAGCACCTCCTTTCCGGTCCCGCTCTCTCCCTGCAGCAGGACGCTGACGTCGGTCCGGGCGACTTTTGCGGCCACGGCATACAATTGCTTCATGACCGCAGACTGCACCACCCGGGAATCCACTGCAGCAGGTTTTCTGGCGACGAATTCGGCGACTTTGGCCGCCAGCACGCTGGCTTCGAAGGGTTTGATCAAATAATCCACGGCACCCACCTGCATTGCCGATACAGCCTTGGGAATCGTGCCATAGGCGGTGATCAGCAGCACCGGCAGCCCGCTGTGGCGCTGTTGTATGTTCTGCAGCAGCTGCAGACCATCCATGACCGGCATCTGCACATCGCTGACCACCAGCTTGACTTCCACATCCTGCAGCCTGGCCAGCGCCTCGGTGCCGTTGTTGGCTGAAAGCATCTGATAACCCTCCAGTTCCAGGGTATCGCAAAGGGCTTCACACAATGACAAATCGTCTTCAACAATCAATACATCATACTGCTTCATGACTGACCTTCCTGCTTGTATCTGCTGCCGGAAAAACCACCTGGCAATGTATCATTGCCAGGCCCCGGACAGGGCAGCGTGAAATGAAAAACGGCACCCTGAGGCCGCCGGGAAACACAGTGCAATTCCCCGCCATGGGCGCTTATCACACTGTCCACGACCGCCAGACCCAGGCCGGTGCCGTTGCTTCGGGTGGTGAAAAATGGTTCGAAGATGCGCTGCAAATGCTCCGCTTCGATGCCTGGTCCGTCATCGGCAACACTGAACTGCAGCCGGCGCCGTTCAGGCTGCGTAACCGTCAGGACAATGCGGCCGTTGTCGGCAACGGCCTGGACGGCATTCTCCAGCAAATTCATGAGTGCGCCGCGCAGCGCGTTTTCATTGCCCAGCATGACATCGTCAGCTGCCTGATTATCGATCTGAAACGCGATATTTCAGGAACCGACGGTATCCAGCATCGTCTCGCCGAGTTGTTCCAGCATCCGCTTCAGGGAAAAATTCTCCATCAGCATTTTTCCTTCCCTGGCAAAAATGAGCATATCATCGACTTGTCTTTGCAGATGCTTCAGACGTTCCAGAATCTTGCCGGCGAAGCGCTTCTGCTGCAGGACCGACAGGCTCCTGCTCTGGAGATGGGAGGTATAGAGCACCACCGTGGACAGCGGTGTCCTGACCTGGTGCGCCATACTG
>JANEMG010000339.1 GCA_024511045.1 Gammaproteobacteria bacterium
ACCCCCCCCCCCCCCCACACAGTCAACGCCATGCCGGGCCCCGTTTTCGCCAGGTTTGTGAAAATTGAAAGACATGGCAGACAAAAGGGTTATAATCCGAGGCAGAAACATCTGGCTTTCCTGGGGGAGCTGTATGAATTGGCGGCGATTGATTACCCGGTCTGTAGTGACAGCGGCTTTCCTGGGCGTCGCGGTCGGGTTTGCGGCGGCCCTGTCGCTGGAAAAAATCGACCAGCTGACTTCCACCGACACCTTCTGCAGCGACAGCTGCCATGTCATGGCGGATTATGTCGCCTACCAGCCCGTCTATGTCAATTCCCCGCACCGCACCACCTATACCGGCATACAGGCCGGCTGCGCCGATTGCCACATTCCCGAAGGGTTGCTCCAGGCCACCTGGACCCATGCCGTTTCCGGCATCAGGGATACCTGGTCGCTGCTGAGCAATGATTTTTCCAGCCGGGAGAAATGGCATGCCAGCCGGACAGGCATGGCATATCGGGTGCGTGACTGGATGCTCGCCAACGACAGTGCAACCTGCCGTTCCTGCCATGAGCAGGATGCCCTGAAACCCCGGCGTGAACGTGGCGTCAGGCGGCATCGATTGGCACAAAGAAAGCATGTCACCTGTATTGCCTGCCATTACAATCTTGTGCACCAGAAGGTTGCTCCAAGGCGGGAATTTCTACGCAAAGCCGGAGTATGGCCATTGACTGAATAAAGGGGGATGTCATGCATGTCAGCAGACGGGAATTTCTCAAGACCAGCGCGGCATTGCTTGTCGCCGCCAAGCTGGCCGTTCCTCTGGAGGCGATCGCAGCGCTTGCCAGAAAGGCAAAACAGGGCAAAGTGTCGGGGCCGGCAGTCCGGCATGTCAAATCCACCTGTGCCCATTGCGTCAATTTCTGCGGCATCGATGTCAAACTGGAAAACGATGTGCTGCGTGCCATCTATCCGGATCCGCAGCGTGCCCCGTTTTACAACGTCGGCATCTGTCCCAAAGGGGTGGCCGGCATTTTCAATACCTATAATCCCTACCGCATCAAAAAACCGCTGAAGCGGAGCAACCCGAAGAAAGGCCTGGATCAGGTCCGGGCTGGGTCGAAATCTCCTGGGAAGAAGCTTTCACTACCATCACCGGCAAATCACAGGCCATACGAGACGACGATCCGAGGAAACTGATCTGGCAGCATGGCCATGGCAAATATCTGATCGGCGACAAGTTCCCCAAGGCCTTCGTCGAGGCCTTCGGCACCCCGAATCTGGTCAGCCGCACATCGACCTGCGAGGCCGCCCGGCATGTCGCCGACGAACTGACCTGGGGTAATCACGGCTTTCTTCCCGATATAGAACAGTGCAACTTTCTGCTCAATTTTGGCGGCAACTATTTCGAGGCCGAACAGTTCGCCCGCTGGCTGGATCACGCCAGCACCGATGCCAGGGAACGCGGCATGAAGGTCGTCGTCATCGACCCCCGCCTGTCCGGTACCGCCTCCAAAGCCGATGAATGGCTGCCGATACGGCCGGGAAAGGATGTGCTGCTGCTGTTGGGTCTGGCACGGCTGTTGATCGAGCAGGGCAGCATCGACGAGGAATTCCTGCGCCAGACGACCAATGCCACGGCGCTGGTCGCCGACGACAAATCGTTGTTGAGGGACAAGGACGGGCAGCTGCTGGTCTGGGACGAACTGTCCGGTTCGGCCCGTCCCTTTGCCACCGGAGTTCAGCCGGCGCTGCGTGGCAGCTACCTGATAGATGATAAGACTTATGTCACCGTTTTGCAGCATTTTATGGACAGGCTGGAGCAGCTTACGCCGGCCTATGTTGCCGAGAGCACCGGTATTCCGGAAAAAAAGTGCGCTGGTTGGCCGGGGAGCTGGCCAGGCAGGCCAAAATCGGCGCCACGGTGGTCATGGATGGCCGTAGACTGCGTTACCGCCCGGTTGCCATTCATACCTACCGGGGATTGATTGCAAAGGAGTTCGGCATGCAAAACTGGCGGGCTGCCCTGATCCTGCAAATGCTGCTGGGCAACATCGATGCGGTCGGCGGCATCAACCTGCATGACGTCTATAAAAAGCCGCAATATTTCCATGCTGCCCAGGCGGAATATCCACCCCGGAGAGTCGATTTGCAGCAGAGCGTGTTCTTTCCTCATGCGACACATCATGTTGCTCAGCAGGTGGCCCATACAGTGCTGGATCCGCAGCGTTATGGACTGGAATACACGCCTGAAATGCAGATCTTTTATGCGACCAACCGACCTTTCTCCACGTCGGATACCCGGGCGCAATTTGCCGCCCTGCAGAAGACCTACAATGTCGTCATCGAACTGGTGATGACTGAAACCGCGCAAATGGCCGATATTGTGCTGCCGGATCTGAGTTATCTGGAATCCTGGCATCTGTCGCCGACCCGCTATACGCCGCAAAGCAAGCACACCGCTATACGCCAGCCGCTGGTCAATGCCTATCAGATCCCCTACGACAGCTATGGCATTCTATGGCAGCTGGCGAAACGCCTGGGGATACTGGATGATTATATCGACAACATCAACAAGCAATGGCAGCTGAAAAAATACCCTCTGCAAACAGGTCGTGACTATTCTGCCGAACAGACGGTAGCGCATATCTGGAAGGAGAAAACCAAAGGCAAGGATTTCGTCTATGCCAGGGAGCATGGCTTTGTCGGCAGGCATTTGTCGGCGCAGGAAACCTATTTGTCTGGCGTCGAAGAAAAATTCTCGGGACCGGGCAAACCGAAAATGAATTTCTATGCCGAGCAGCTGCTGCAGACCCTGGCAAATGTCAAGCGGCAAAAAGCCAGGCACAACCTGAAAATGATCGACCTGGAGCGTTATCGCCTGGCATTGTCGCCGCTGCCCGGGAAGGAACACGGCTTTCCAACGCCGCATCGTGAAGCCGATGCTTACCCTTTCTACCTGATTACCTATAAACGCATGTTCCGCAACCAGTCCGGCAATACCGCCTTGAACCCCATCGCTGACCGCCATGGAGAGCGAAGCGAAGGCGGTTAGTCCTCGGTAGCGACCAGGGCCGCACTGTTTATCCGGGGTGCGATAGCGCAGAGGAGAAACAAAGTAGGCATACGAAAAGTCG
>JANEMG010000340.1 GCA_024511045.1 Gammaproteobacteria bacterium
GGACGCAGGACGGCCGGGGCAATAATGGTTGTCGCGTTGGCGAGTCGATTTTGGAGACTTGGATGTCCCAAAATCTATCACGAGGTAGCGACACGCTTGTCGGTATCACTGTCGGGTATGCCGGTAATGAAAATGACCGGTATGTCGGAAGTTTCGGGGGCTTTCTTCAGCTGCGCCAGGACCTCGAAGCCATTCAATCCGGGCATGGAGATATCCAGCAATATCAGATCGGGTTTGTTGCTTTGGGCGCTGGTTATGCCTTCCTCGCCATTCAGGGCGAAAATGATGTTTGCCTGCGTTTTCAGCAGCCGGGACAGAACGACAATATTTTCCTTGGCATCATCGATGATCAGTATTTTTTGCATGTCGTTTTCCGAAAGTGAAAGTTGCAGTCTGTCGTTGCGGGGCTCAAACGGGAAAGTGCAGTTGCTCGCGCAATTTTCTGACATGCTCTGACGCAGCGCTGAATTCCAGGTCGAGCAGGCACCGGTTGATGTCCGACAATTCCCGGGCATACAGGCCATTCAGTCGGCAGTGGATCTGTTCCAAGCAGTCCTCGGCCTGCCAGCTGTTTGCAGCGAGATGTTTCAGCAATTGCTCCAGCAGCAGTTCGATAGCATGGTGATCCGCATCCTGCAGCGAGGTTTCCTCGCTGACTGTGGTTGCGGAGGTTGCTGTGGTGCCATCCTGCCAGTTTTCAAGTTGCCTGGCAAAACGATGAAATTCCTCACTGTATTGATTCAGCAACGCGTCAACCCGGGCCTGCTGCCGCCCGGACAAAACCTTTTCCAGTTGTCCGGCAATTTCATGGATCCGGCCGATCTGCAGATTGCCGGCGACGCCTTTGATCTGGTGTGCCCTGGCGGCTGCCAGCTGCCATTGGTCATCGGCGATGAACCGCCGGATCTGTTCGTGCGCCTGCTGCTGTTGGTCGGCAAATTGCAGCAGGAGCCTGTGTAAAACCCCGACATCTCCCTGCAACAGCTGCAATGCCTTCCCTACATCGACCGTGGAGAGCGCTTCCTGGATAGCTTGCAATGCCTGCGGGGCAGCTTCGGCATAGGCGTTCGGCCCCACCTGGGAAGAATCATGCCGGGTGGTAGAAGGAAGATTGCCGTTCCAGCGCGCCAGCTTGTCGAACAGCTGCTCCGGGTCGACCGGTTTGCCAAGGTGATCCTGCATGCCGGCCGCCAGACATTTTCCCCTGTCCTCCGGGCTGACATGGGCTGTCATGGCGATAATTGGCAGACAGTCCAGGTGTTTTTCCTGACGCAGCAAGTCCGTGGCTTCAAAGCCGTCCATGACCGGCATCTGCAGATCCATGAAAACGGCCGCATAGCGTCTTTCACTGTCCTCCGGCAAAAGACGCTCCAGTGCCTCCCGGCCATTGTTGACGATATCGACGATGACGTTGACACTTTCCAGGGTGCCGCGGATGACTTCCTGGTTGATGGCATTGTCTTCCACAACCAGCACGCGAATGCCGCTGAGCGCCTGCCGGTGGTTTGAGTTAGTGGGCACAGCAGGACTGATCTTTAGTCTGTCGGCTGGACTTTCGATTCCGGTGGCTCTGGCAATGGCGTCGATCAGCATGGAAGGTGTAGCTGGTTTGTTGAGGAAAGTAAGATTTGCACGATCCGACAGGCGGGCAATCAGGTCGGCTTGCAGCGAGGAAATAGCGACGATGATCTTAGTTTTGGCGGCAAGGGATGCATTGTTCAGGGTTTCTTCCAGTTTTGCCGAATGTCCATCACCCGGACTAAAATCCAGCAGAATCAGGCGTTTGCTTTCTGGTTGCTGTTCCGGCAGGTTTTTCAGGATTTCCTCGGCAGTAGTGCCGTTCAGGGAATGGACCGAGACATCGATGTGCAGACCCCGGAGTGTTTTTGCCAGGATTCTGCCGGCCCGATCATTTTCCATGATCAAAGTGAGCTGCCAATCCCGCAGTTCGTCAGGCAGATGCAGATCGCGGCTGTCATCGACGGCATTTACCAGCGGAAGGGTGAAATAAAATTCACTGCCAGTGCCCTCGTTGCTGATGACGGCAATTTCCCCGCCCATCAATTCCACCAGGTATTTACTGATGGTCAGGCCCAGACCGGTGCCGCCATAGTTGCGCGTCGTGGAGTTGTCGGCCTGGGTAAAGGCTTCGAATATTTTCTTTTGCTGCTGTTCGGTCATGCCGATGCCGGTGTCCTTGATGGAAAAGCGCACTCTAGGACTGGCATCATCAACCGCTTCAGGGCGAATGGTCATGACCACTTCACCGTGCCTGGTGAATTTGATGGCGTTGCTGCAGAGATTCGTCAGCACCTGCGCCAGACGCAGTGAATCGCCATGCATCAGTACTGGCAGGTCGGTGCAACGGTCGATGCACAGCTGCAGATTTTTCTCCGCTGCAGCCGGTTCCAGCAGCATGCCGACATATTCCAGTACGCTGTCCAGATTGAATTCCAGTTGCTCGATGCCCAGATTCCCCGATTCGATTTTGGAAAAATCCAGAATATTGTTGACGATGCCAAGCAGATTTTCCGATGACATCTGTATCTTTTGCAGATAGTCGCGCTGTACGGGGTTGAGTTCCGATTGCAGAATCAGGCGGTTCAGACCGATGATCGCATGCAAAGGTGTGCGGATTTCGTGGCTCATGTTGGCCAGAAACCGGGTCTTGGCATGGGCCAGGTCTTCCGCATTCTGCTTCGCCCTGGCCAGTTCCTGTTCGGCCTGTTTGCGATCGGTGACATCCATGATCAGGCCTTCCCAGAGTATATCGCCATTTTCCTGCAGTTCGGGCCTGGACGCCGCATGAAACCATTTCCAGTCGCCATCGGCGGTAATTTGCCGGGCTTCAAAATTCCAGGGGGAAAGATGCATCGCCGAATTCAGGACACTGTTCTGAAATTTCGGCAGGTCTTCCGGGTGTATGGTCTGAATGATCGGTGTGGCATCCATCACGACGGCAGATGGATCGATGCCGAATATATCCTTGCAGCCGCGACTGGCATAGGGGAAGGAAAACTCCCCCTCGGGGGTCATCCGGAATTTGTAGATAAAACCGGGGAGGTTGGCTGCCAGGCGTTCATAGCTGGCATTCTGGTCAGCCAGTTGCCGGGTTG
>JANEMG010000341.1 GCA_024511045.1 Gammaproteobacteria bacterium
CAGCATCGAAATTGTCCTGCAAGGCCTGAATGTTTTCATCATTCGTTATCGCTTCTACCGCGGCGCGCTGCCGGTCCTCTCTGTCCTGATCGATGCGTCTGGCCGGCGTCTCGCCGAGCGATTTTTCGATCTGTATGGACAACTTGAGCGGTTTGCCGGTGTATTTCCGCAGGGCCTGCTGCAGGTTTCCCCGTGTCTTGTTGCTCTGCAACTGTTGATGCTCGGCATCCAGCAGCAGCTGACAGGTCTTGTCATCGATTTTCCGCAATACACAGTTGTTGGCCAGTTCCCTGGTCATGGCGCCAAGCTGCATGGCCTCGATCATCGCTGCCCAATCCACTGCAACCGCTCCAGCGGCGGCTGGCGGTGCTACTTCACGATTGCCCCGGGGGGCTTCGGGCGCATCCTGAACTGTACGCGGCATGGCGACGTCCTTGCCGGCAGCGGTTTCCGACATGGCCTGCGGCGGCTTGAGATCCGCAGCCGTGCTGGCCGGCCTGAAAGCCAGCATACGCAGCATGACCATCTCAAAACCACTGCGCGGATCGGGAGCCAGTTCCAGATCACGCTGACCGAGCAGTCCGATTTGATAGTACAGCTGAATATCCTCGGCACTGAACAAAGGCCCCAATTCCTCCAGCAAGGACATGTCCTCATCGGCGTGCAGCACGCCAGGCACCGCTTTGCCGATGGCCAGATGATGCAGGATGCGCAGCATTTGCCGCAGGACATCGGCGAAGTCTGCGGTCAGATCGGAAATCCCGGCGATTTCCTGCAGCAGCCTGGCCGGATCGGCATTGGCCAGGGCGCGCAGCAGATTGTCGACGGGCTGCCGGGCCACCGTGCCGAGCATGTTCCTGACCTCGGCTGCGGTCACCCTGCCATTGCCGAAGACGATGGCCTGATCCAGCAGGCTCAAGCCATCACGCATGCTGCCATCGGCGGCACGTGCCAACTGGCGCAGCGCCGGCATGTCATATTCGATCTGCTCCTGGTCCAGTATCGATGCCATCTGGGTACTGATCTGTTCCGGCAGCAGCCGTTTCAGATTGAACTGCAGGCAACGCGACAGAACGGTTACCGGAATTTTTTGCGGGTCGGTGGTCGCCAGCAGAAACTTGACGTGGGGAGGCGGCTCCTCCAGGGTTTTCAACAGCGCATTGAAGCTGTGCCCGGAAAGCATGTGCACTTCATCGATCAGATAGATTTTATATTTGCCGCGATTCGGGGCGTATTGGGCGTTGTCCAGCAGATCCCGGGTATCCTCGACTTTGGTCCTGGAGGCCGCATCGACTTCGATCAAATCGAGAAACCGCCCCTCGTCCAGATCGCGGCACACGGCACACTGACCGCAGGGGTCAAAACCGGTGCGGTTTTCGCAGTTGAGCGCTTTGGCGAGAATTCTGGCAATGGTCGTCTTGCCGACACCGCGGGTGCCGGTAAACAGATAGGCGTGATGCAGCCGGTCGTGCTGCAATGCGTTGACCAGCGATTTGACGACATGTCCCTGGCCGACGACTTCCGTGAAATTATGGGGACGCCATTTTCTGGCAAGAACCTGGTAGCTCATTGCCGGCCAATCAGAAAATTACAGACAGCCCGCCTGTGTTTTATTGGCATTATACGTGGACCATTTTTTGTCGAGGGCAAGGGGACAAAACAATCTGCAACAGGATTATTCAACGCAGCGACCGGCAAAAAAGGGGCTGTGGGGTGTTGAAAAAACATTTGCGGGAGGCATGCAACATACGCGAAGGGCGGAAACCGTGCCAGCCACATCCCGGCACACGAATCCACTGCTACCGCTGCTCCCTTCCAGGCCTGACGGGGTTTACAGTGTATCGTTGCGGGAGGACCGACACGGCTACCATAACAACTTTCGACATATCTGTGAAAGACTGTTCATTATCGTTCATATTACTTTGGAGTGCAAGCATTGAAATTTTCGCCGCAGGTATACTCCAGCTGTTCAGGTACAGCGGTCGGCAGATAAAAGTAAAAACGGGCGGTTTTCCGCCAGCAGATTCTGTTCAAGGCAATGTCACGGTCCATTTCATACCGCCCAAACGTTCACTGCCCCCTCCTTGCAGGTCGCCCCCCAAAAACTCCAGCAGTTCATTGACGATCGCCATGCCAATGCCATGACCGGCTATGTTTTCATCGGCCCTGACACCGCGCTGCAGAATTTCCTGCAGCTTCTCGGAAGGGATGCCCGGCCCGTCATCCTCCACTTCCAGGATCAGCGGATGCCCCTGATTCACCTCCATATCCAGCGTCACCGACACCTGCTTGCGGCACCACTTGCAGGCGTTGTCCATCAAATTACCGATGATTTCGTACAGATCACCCTCCCCATAATAGACCTGACTGTCACCGCGGATGGTGATGGCGATTTCCAGATGTTTGTCGTTATAGACTTTTTTCAATGATTCCGCGGTGCGGGTAATGACTGCACCGACATCCACCCTGCCCGCCAGCGTGGTGTGCCCCTTTGCCGAGGCGCGCTGCAACTGATAGGCGACGATCTCATCCATGCGCACTATTTGTTCCAGCAGATTGTTCTTGATTGCCTCGGGCATTGTCTGCAACTCCAGACAGCCGCGAATGATCGTCAGCGGGGTTTTCAGACTATGGGCCAAGTCGGCCAGGGTATTGCGATAGCGTTCCAGGTGTGCCCGCTCGCTGATGATCAGATTGTTGAGGTTGCCTGCCAGGCCCTGCAGTTCTGTGGGGTACGTGCCCTCCAGGCGGGTCTTGTCCCCCCTTTCAATGGCTGCCAGATCCCTGCCGATAAACCGCAAGGGCTTCAGATTCCAGCGCAAAATGATGAACTGCAGCAGTACCAGCAGCAAACCGATGGCAAACAGCCAGGTTCTCAGCGTATTTTTGAATCGCGCCACCTGGCTGCTCAAAAATGCCGCATCTTCGGCGACACTGAAAACATATTCCTGCTCCTGACCCATTTCCCTTTCCCAGATGACATTGTATACTTTCCGCACTTGAAAATTTAGCAGCCAGAAACAGCCGGCTAATAGAAACATATCACATATTAACAAATGCTTACGGCATTTTCTGGTGCTACTGTTTTGCTAAATTATGAT
>JANEMG010000342.1 GCA_024511045.1 Gammaproteobacteria bacterium
CGAAGGTGTGGCGAAGCGGCACGGACGCAGGACGGCCGGGGCAATAATGGTTGTCGCGTTGGCGAGTCGATTTTGGAGACTTGGATGTCCCAAAATCTATCACGAGGTAGCGACACGCTTGAGCCGTCCGCACCTCCTGCTGTTCTGCTCCAGGCGCATATTTGCAGCGCGCCGGATTTCTCCATTGCCCGTCTTTAGCCAGGTTTTTTTCCTGGAGCATGCCATGGCCGATCGGTTATACTGAAAAAATCGCCTGGTGCGTTACCTGTTTTGTATGTTTGTTGAGCAAAGCAAAAAAACAGGTGTTGGACCGGCAGCGGCTGCTTCTCTTCAATCTATCGGCAATCAGGTCCAGCAATGGAAGAACTCATACAGATTATCCAGGCAAACGTTCAATACGCGCCCTACATTATTTTTGGCGCCTTGCTTCTGGCCGGGCTGAATATCCCCGTTTCCGAAGATGCCATGCTGTTTATTTCCGGCGTTCTGGCCAGCAGTCACCCCGAGTACCTCACGGAACTGTTCATTGGCGTGTATATGGGGGCCTATCTTTCCGACTTGATCTGCTACAGTCTAGGGCGCTTTGTGGGGCCGAAATTGTTCGAAATCCGGTTCTTCGCCAATATGGTGCCGCCTGAGCGCATCCAGAAGATTCATAATTTCTACGAGAACTACGGCATCGTTACGTTGCTGCTTGGCCGGTTTATTCCCTTCGGGGTCCGCAACGCGCTGTTCCTGACCGCCGGCCTGGGGCAAATGACTTTTACGAAGTTCGCTCTTGCCGACCTGCTGGCCTGCACCATCTCCACGATCACTTTTTTTACCCTCTATTACCATTACGGCAGTACGGTGATCGATTTTGTCAAGGGTGGAAACATCGTGCTCTTCTCCATCGCCGCCATTGCCCTGGCCGCCTATTATTGGAGAAAGAGAGCGCTGAACAATTCCGGTGGTTGACAGGCGGCGCACAAGTTTGTTTGGCCAGGGATGGTTTTTTCAGCATCCTGTTGAGCGGCAGGCTCTGTCGTTGCCGGCGGGGCGCTGAATCCTTGATGTACAGGCGTGGTTCACTGTGTAAAAGAGACTGAATGAACTGGCAGCGCCTTCCCGACAGTTTCGTCTTCCTGCTGTTGCAATGCCGCAAGCCCCGGCCAGGAACGTAAAAACTCTTCCATCTGCCCGGCGGGCAAAGGCCGGCTGAGGAAATAGCCTTGCGCTTCGTGACAGTCGTGTCTTTTCAGGAAGTGCAGTTGCTCCCGGGTCTCCACGCCTTCGGCGATGATGCGCAGATTGAGGCTGTGGGCCAGGGCAATGATAGCGCGGGAAATCGCCATGTCATCCTGGTTGTCGGGAATGTCGCGAACGAATGACCGGTCGATTTTCAGTTTGGCGATGGGCAGCTGTTTGAGATAGGCGAGGGAAGAATAGCCGGTGCCAAAGTCATCGAAGGACAGCTCGATGCCAAGCGCCGTGATCTTCCGCAGTGTGGATATCGATGCGCTGATATCGGACATGATGAAGCCTTCGGTTACTTCCAGTTCCAGCCATTCAGGTTTGCAGCCCGTTTCGCAGAAAACGCGCTGCAACGTTCCGATAAGGTCATTGCCATTGAGCTGTCGGCCCGACAGGTTGACAGCCATTCTTTGTACTGTCTGGCCCTGCTCGCGCCACTTTTTCATCTGCCGGCACGCCGTAAGCAGAACCCACTCGCCAAGGGGGACGATGAGGCCCGTTTCCTCGGCCAGGGGGATGAACTTGTCGGGTGGAATGGTCTCGCCATCGGCTGTCTGCCAGCGCAGCAATGCCTCGAGTCCGATGACAGCGCCGTTCTGCATGTCGATTTTAGGCTGATAATGCAGGGTAAATGCCTCCTCGGCGATGGCCTGCCGCAGCCTGGCCTCCAGGTTGGTCCGGTCCTGCATTTCCCTGGTCATCTGTTGGGTATAGAAGCAGAAATTGTTGCGTCTCTGTTCCTTGGCCTTGAACATCGCCGTGTCGGCATTCCTGAGCAGGGTCTGGGGGTCTTCGCCATCGCCCGGATAGACGGTGATGCCGATGCTGAGGGTCAGGGTGAATTCCCGCTCGGTAATGCGCATGGGGTCCTGAAAGGCCCGGATTAATTTCTCCGCCACCGAGTTTATATCGCTGCTGTCCTTTATCGATTCGATGATCAGGGAAAATTCATCGCCGCCCAGGCGTGCCACGGTATCCTCCTTGCGCAGCGCATTCAGTAATCTTTGCGCCGCTGTCTGCAGCACCTTGTCGCCAACGATATGGCCGTAACTGTCGTTGACCTGCTTGAACTGGTCCAGGTCGATGTAAAACAGCGTGAACTGTGAGTTGTCCCGCCGTGCTTTCTGCATCGACTGTTCAAGCCGGTCAAAAAACAGCAGACGATTGGGCAGCGTGGTCAGAGCGTCATGGTGGGCAAGAAAATCGGAATGATCTTTTTTCGCGGCCAGTTCCCGGGTTTGTTTCTGGATCAGGCGTCGGAACAGAAACACCAGGATCAGCAGAAAGACAAGCAGCGAGGCAATGGCGGCGAGTGCCCATTTCCACCAGTCTGGATAATGGCGTCTCTCCAGTGGCTCCAGCCATTGCCTTCTGGCCAGATAATAGGACGAGCTTTTGTCGTTTTTTTGCCGTCGGGTCTGCCGGTCCAGGGCTTCCAGAATGTCGAGGGGGTCACCCTTGGTGACGGCAAATCCCAGCAGGCTCGGGTGTATCAGTATGCCGGTTGCAGCGAGGCCATATCTGTCGGCATGTTTTCTGCCGAAAAAGTTATTGACCAGGCCGGCATCGGCGGCGCCTGTTTCGAGCATGGCAAAGACCTGCCCGAGGCTGTCGGTTTCAAGATAAGTCGGCTGGATGGCGAACTGATGCGCCAGTTCTTCGAGGGCCTGATATTGTATGCTGCCTGCCAGTACGGCCACTCTTTTTTCATCCAGATCCATGATGGATAGAATGTTGTCGTCTGGTTTGATGTATACTTTCCGCACTTGAAAATTTAGCAGCCAGAAACAGCCGGCTAATAGAAACATATCACATATTAACAAATGTTTACGGCATTTTCTGGTGCTACTGTTTTGCTAAATTATGA
>JANEMG010000343.1 GCA_024511045.1 Gammaproteobacteria bacterium
CCGAGCCTGTTCCGCCCCCACTTCCTGCACGTCAATGGCATCACTGGCAACGACAGCCATATCTCCGCTGTCCGGGGACTCTGCTGCAGCCTGCAGGTTGCCATCGGCTGACTGTTGTATTTGCTGCGCATCGTCGACGGCTGCAGTTTCTTCGGCAACTGGTTCTGAAACCGCCTCACTGCCTGAAGTTGCGCCCGACGCTTCACTGTCATCATCGAAGTCCTCGTCGAATTCGTCATCGAACAGGTCTTCATCGAAACCGTCGTCGGATATTTCCGGATTGCCGTCCGTCGCCAGAAACTCCCGCCATTGCAGATAGGATTCCCGGGTGAAGACGTAGGGATCCAGTGCCGCTTCGTCGATAAACTGCAGGGAGCCCTGGGCATTGGCGCGTTTGTTCAACGCGGCGACGGCGGCAAATCCCCAGGGTAGATAGGTGACCGGGTTGGCCACGGCATCGACGGCCGCTCCCGGGACACCGCGGAAAGTGGTCGGCCCGAGAAAGGGAACGACCAGATAGGGACCCGTCGGAACACCCCACACCGCCAGCGTCTGGCCAAAATCCTCATCGTGCTGCTCCAGCCCCATGGGGGTCGCGACATCGAACAGGCCGGCCAGTCCCACTGTGGAATTCAACAGAAAGCGTCCCGTATCCTGCCCGCCCTGGACGAACTTACCCTGCAGGACATCGTTCAGAACGACGCTGATTTCCTTCAGGTTGTCATAGAAATTGGAGATACCGGTCTGCATGAACTCCGGAGTGATCCATTTGTAGGCGCTGGTTATCGGCTCGGCGACATAATCGTCGACCACCTCATTGAACGTGTACATGGAACGGTTGAAGCCTTCCAGGGGATCCACTTCATCCGCATCCTCGTCGACATCGTCCGCTTCGACCTCTTCCGGCTGGGCCTTTTCTTCTCCAACAGCATCGGCAACGTCTGTTCCGGCCTCCCCGGCTGCCTGGATCTGGTCCCTGTTTGCCGATTCATCCTGCGCCTGTTCTGTGACGGGCGTTGTCGAGCATCCGCTGATCAGCAGAACGAACATCAAGCAATAGACCAGTGATCCAGGGCTGGCAGTCATGGCCTGTCTTTTTTTCATAATCTTGTACATACAGATAAAACCTTATAGCCGGGCGTAATCGTCAATTTTATCAGAAATTTTTGCTATCAATCCATCAAAGCCGTCCTTTTTCAAAATACTGCTGTATTCGGAACGCTTCAGAGCCAGATCGCTGACGCCATTGGCGATGATATTGATGATTTTCCAGCTGCCACCTTTTTTTGCCATCAGATAGTCGAATTTGACATCCTTTTCGCCGGGAATGACAAAATAGGTGTGAATAATGACACGGCCTCTGCGGGTCTTTTCCTCGGATTCGAAGCGGAAGGACTCGCCGGAATAGTCCTTGAAGTTGTGCGCATAGGAAGCGATGCTCAGGCGGGTGAACACATCCACCCATTGCTTCCTTTGTTCGTCGGTGGCCTTGCTCCATGCCTTGCCGACCACGATGCGGGAAATCTTGTTGACGTCATGGCTCTTGACCACCGCATCGGCCAGTTTTTCATAGCGTCCGGCATAACCGAGCTGCTTGCCCTGCTTCATGACCTCCAGCAGTTTCTGCTGGAATTCCTCGACGACCTGTCGTGGTGACTGGGACTCGACCGCTTCTGCTTGTTCAAGCACTTCAGCCGTTTCAACGACCTCAGTCTTTGCTGCTGTCCGGTCGGTTTCCGTTTCCGCGGCAAGCGCGACAGCACTCCACAGCAAGGCCGGCAATGCAATGTACAGTATTCTAAATTCTTTGATCATCAGAACCATCTCAATTAATGTTTGCTTCAGGCATTTTCATAGACCCGGCCCTTCCAGCGGGTGCGCTCCCCCTGCCAGCAGCGTATCGCAGAGGTCCAGGTCATCAACAGGTATAAACCGGCAATCAACGGCATGACCAGGCTCCAGCAGGGATGCAGGGCATAGAAGCGCAACGTGGGCAGGTAGACGGCAAGCATCACTAGGACTGAAAAGCCGCTGAAAAGTTGCGCCAGACCCTGAAAATGGAACAGGCTGACAAGTGGCAGCCAGTACATCAGCAGCAGCATCGCCGTACAGGCGAACAGCAGCCAGAGGGAATAGTGCAGCTGCGTGTAGGCGGTTCGGGAAACCATCTCCCAGATGTCAGCCAGACTGTTGTAAGGTCTCTGGCTGAGGACGCCATGGGTCAGGCCGACCCAGATTCGGTAGCCGGCGGATTTGACCTTTTTCGCCAGCGTGCAGTCATCGATGACCGCATCCCTGATCGCCGCCATGCCGCCAATGTGCCGGATGATTTCGGTTTTCAACAAAATGCAGCCGCCGGCTGCCGCAGCCATGGGGTGGTCGGGCCGGTTCGCCAGAGCGAAGGGATAGAGCATTTTGAAAAAGTGGATGAATGCCGGCATCAGCAGCTTTTCCCAGAAGGAAGACAAGCGCAGCACCGCCATCAGCGAGACAAAATGCAGTTTCTCCCCCTCCAGCTTGCACTTCAGACTCTTCAGCATGCCCGGCGCCAGCTCGATATCGGCGTCCAGCAGCAGCGTCAGATCCGTTTTCACCTGCTCTGTGCCCTGCTGCTGGGCCCATAGCTTCCCGGTCCAGCCCGATGGCAACAACTGCGCGGAAATGATGCGCAGACCGGAGAGTCCCAACTCGCGGGCGATTGCCACGGTGGCATCATCACTGTCGTCATCGACCAGGATGACTTGCAGCCCAGCGCCCTGCTTTTCCAGGGCCGACAGAGTCGCGGCAATGACGGAGGCTTCATTGCGCGCCGGAATCACCACGGTGACGTCGCTCAGATCGTAATCCGGCGGTGCTGCGCCGTCGGCTTCCAGCACTTCCCGGTTCCGCCAGGGCTGCCAGGGCAGCAGCAGTACGATCGCCCAGACCGTCGCAGCCGTCGCTGCGCTGTACAATGCGAGTTGCGCCATGTATACTTTCCGCACTTGAAAATTTAGCAGCCAGAAACAGCCGGCTAATAGAAACATATCACATATTAACAAATGCTTACGGCATTTTCTGGTGCTACTGTTTTGCTAAATTATGATT
>JANEMG010000508.1 GCA_024511045.1 Gammaproteobacteria bacterium
GGCTACGCAGCACTCCCTCAAATGACTGGACGCGACTTTTCGTATGCCTACTTTGTTTCTCCTCTGCGCTATCGCACGCCGGATAAACAGTGCGGCCCTGGTCGCTACCCGGGGACTAACCGCCTTCGCTTCGCTCTCCATGGCGGTCAGCGGTAGCCTGCACCGTTGCCCAGGCGCCCCCCGTTGCGGTCGAAGGCGACGCCGGGCACGACGCCCAGATCCAGTTGCTGCGGTTCGATCACCCTGCCCGGCTCCTGCCAGCGCTCTCGCGGCGGCTCCGGAATCCCCCAGGTACCGGAAATCAGTTCACCCAGCTGCTCCAGGCGCCATAGCCCCAACCGTCTCTGTCCCTGGCCGTCTTTCGTACAGTAGGGCACGGCGATGCATTTTCCGCGTGTCTCCAGGGCCTCCTGCAAAGCCCGCATGGTGCGCACTTCCGAGCGGCAATGCACATACCACAGAACCGTCGTCGCCTGCCGGCAGGCCGGCAGCTGTTGCAATCCGGCACATATCCGCCGGCTCAACCGCTCCTTGTCGGGCTGGGCATTACGTGCCGCATGGGCGCGGCGGCGCAGTGCGGCTTTTTCTTCCCGCAATGCGGCACTGCCTGTCAATGTATTGCTGATTGGCTGCATCGCGGGAAAGGCGAAAAAAATCACGCCATCGCGGCAATGATGGCTTCGGCCATTTCCTGCGTCCCGGCCTGTGCGGCGGGATTGAGATCCGGGGTGACAATCCTGCCTTCGGCAATTACCTGCTCGGCGGCTTTCTTGATCCGTTCGGCGGCCTGCTGTTCTCCCAGGTAATCCAGCATCATGACACCGGCCATGATCACCGCGGTGGGATTGGCGATATTGCGCCCGGCGATGTCCGGCGCGCTGCCATGCACCGCCTCGAACAGGGCGGCATCGGCACCGATGTTTGCGCCGGGAATCAGGCCAAGGCCGCCCACCAGACCGGCCGCCAGATCGGAGAGTATGTCGCCGAACATGTTGGTGGTGACCACGACATCGAACTGGGAAGGGTCCATCACCATATGCATGCAGGTGGCATCGATGATTTTCTCATCGAATTCCATCTCCGGATATTTTTCCGCCACTTCCCGGCCGACATCCAGGAACAGGCCCTGGGTGTATTTGAGGATATTGGCCTTATGACAGATAGTGACCTTTCTCCGTCCATGCCTCCGGGCATATTGAAAAGCGTAGTCGATGATCCGCTCGGAACCCGGCCTGGTCACCACCGCCAGGCTTTCGGCAATATCTTTCTTGTTGGTCAGATAATGCTCCAGGCCCGAATACAAGCCTTCGGTATTTTCCCGTATGATCACCATATCCACATTGTCGAAGCGTGTATCCACACCCTGCCAGGTTTTTGCCGGGCGCACATTGGCAAACAAGTCATACTTCTGGCGCAATTCGACATTGATGCTCCTGAAGCCCTTGCCTGACGCCGTGGTCAGCGGACCCTTGAAAGCCACCCGGGTTTCTGCGATTGATTGCAAGGTTTCTTCGGGCAGCGCTGTGCCATGTTTTTCGAATGCCGCCATACCGGCATCGGCTTCCTGCCAGTTTATATCCTGTCTCTTATACACA
>JANEMG010000032.1:0-4593 GCA_024511045.1 Gammaproteobacteria bacterium
TGTTCCCGAAAATTCATGCTGGATCGATCACTATCGGCATTGAATATTCAAGGATCTGTCCTGATTTTACCATTATTTCGTTTTGAACATTTTCCCGCGGGCGCTGCAAATTCTTTTTTAAGGCAGGAGGTTAAATTAAGGTAAAATAGCACGGCGGCGTTATTCGATTGATGTCCTGAGCAGCCAAATTTCAATTTTCCATCCTATTGCATGTATTGCCGTTATTTTCTGGTTATTTTCTATTTTCTGCCTATTACGTTGGCTTATGCGGACACCTCAGTGCCGGTTTGGGACTGCCAGAAAAGTGAAGATGGACAGTGGACTTGCATCACCGAGCCACCGAAGCCAGCCGCTCAGCCCGAGGAAACACCGGACTCGGAAGCACCGCAGCAGCTGGAAGTCAAAAAAACACTTGCGCCCGGGCCGGTGGAAGCGGAGGCGCTGGCGGTGCCTGTTCCGCAAAAGACTGTCGATGTCCAGATCAGCCCCAGCCCCAAGCCGGAGCCGGGCAAGGGTTTGCCGTTGCGGCCGGTGGCAACGAAACCGGGCTGGACTTGCGTCGAAAATCCTGAAGACAGCACCTGGGACTGCCAGCTGCTGGGCCGTGACCCCAAGGGCAAAGCCAGGCTGATGGAACCGGGTGACCAGTTGTTCAGTCTCCTGCCGCCGGCCTTCGCCCTGGACGAAGAACAGGTCTTCTTTGCCTTGCAGGAGCAAATGCCTGTTGATCCCTGGGGTCAATGCACGTTGGCATTGGGATCGCAACCGGCATTCCTTTCCCAGCCGGAAAAGCCGCAAACCCCGATGAATGTTTCCGCAGACTATTCCGAGGTGTTCGACAAGGAAATCACCAGCTTCTGGGGTAATATCGACCTGACCTGGGAAAACCAGCGTATTCAGGCGGACATGGCCACCTATGACGCCATCTCCGAGGTTCTGGACGTGCAAGGGCATATTTATTACCGGGACGAGGGCTTGTCCCTGTACAGTGATACTGCACAAGTCAAGCTGGCATCGGACCAGGCGGTAATGCGCAATGCCAAATTCATTGTGCCGACCATGCCGGTGCGCGGCACCGCCAGGGTGATCTACCGGGACAGTGAAACCTTGTCCCATTACAAGGATGTCGCCTATACCAGCTGCGCACCCGGCAATCAGGACTGGGTCATGCATGCCTCGCGCCTGAAAATGAACATGCAGGAGGGCAAGGGCGCGGTGAAACACGCCTGGCTGGAATTCAAGGGAGTTCCTGTCCTGTACCTGCCCTATCTTTCCTTTCCCATCGATGACCGGCGCGTGTCGGGATTGCTGGCGCCCAACTTTGGCGTTACCGACCGGGGAGGGATCGACATCAGCGTTCCCTACTACTGGAATATCGCCCCGAACTATGACGCCACCGTCTGGGCCAGGTACCTGACCAAACGGGGCGGCATGTTTGGCAGCAAGTTCCGATATTTGACCGAATCATCCAAAGGTGAGGTAGATTTTGAAATATTGCCCTATGACAGCAAGCTGAAGAAAACCCGCTGGCAGGGGGCCTTCAAGAATTTCACGCAGTTCACACCACGCCTGCGCTCCAACATCGATGTCAACTATGTCTCCGATGACCAGTATTTCAACGATCTGGGCAACAGTCTGAACATCAACACGTCCAGGTTCCTCCGGAGTTATGGGGATATCAACTACAATCGCCCGGGGGTGGCATTTTCCACGCTGGTGGAAAATTATCAGAGCATCGATGAAACACTGCCTTCGGAGCTGAAACCTTACCGGCGCCTGCCACGGGTGGCGTTGAATCTGAACAAGGCGCTGCAGGTCTTCGACACGCCGCTGAATCTGGATATGATCAATGAATACGTTTTTTTCCAACATGACAGCCGGGTTCAGGGGCAACGCTTGAGCGTGCAGCCCTTTGTCAGTTTGCCCGTCAGCACGCCATGGGCTTTTCTGACACCCAGGGTTTCCTATCAGTACACCCAGTACTGGCTGGAAAACCAGGATCCGGGCAAGGCATCGACTATCAGTCGGGGGCTGCCGATTTTGTCTCTGGACAGCGGCATGTTCTTCGAACGTGCATTCAGCGATCTGGGTATCCGCCACAGCATCGAGCCGAGATTGTTCTATCTGTATGTGCCCCATACCGACCAGGACGATATTCCGCTGTTCGATACCTCGGCCAATGACTTCACCTTCAGTCAGCTGTTCCGGGAGAATCGTTTCAATGGGGTGGACCGGGTCAATGACGCCAATCAGATTACCGTGGCGCTGACCACGCGGCTGTTCGATACCACGTCCGGTATCGAGCGGATGAATCTGAGCGTCGGTGAGATTTTCTATTTCAGCGACCGGCGGGTGAACCTGCTTCCGGATGTGGTCGATACCAGGAGCTATTCCAATATCATCGCCGAGTTCAACGGTCAGATCTCCAGGGACTGGTCATTCTCCTCGGGTCTGCAATGGAATCCGGATCTGAATCAGCTGGACCGCGGCAATGCCGCAATCCGCTACAGAAATGAGGCCAACCAGATCTTCAATGTGGGCTACCGCTTCCGCAGGGATATCACCGGTACCATCACGGAAATCAACCAGAGCAATATTTCCTTTCTGCTGCCGATCTACGATAATTGGAGTCTGGTTGCACGCTGGCAATATTCCTGGCTGGACGATCTGACGCTGGAGAGCTTTGTCGGCCTGGAAAAGGAAAGCTGCTGCTGGCGGTTTCGCGTGCTGGCCCGTCGCTACGTGAACAGTCCCGACAGCGAGCCGGATACGACATTTTTCATCCAGCTGGAACTGAAAGGACTGGCCAGCTTCGGCGACAGAGTGGAAAATTTTCTGGAACAAAATCTCAGCGGCTATCGCAAGCCGAATAAATAGAAGTATCGACAAATGCACAACAGAAAAATTATACACTTGCTGTTCAATTGCCTGACGGTGCTGGCGCTGCTCTATGGCAGCGCCCTGCAGGCCGAGTACCTGGACCGGATCGTCGCGGTGGTCGAGGATGACGTCATCCTCGACAGCGAACTTCGGGAGGAAACGGCGGCCATCGTCGCCAAGATGCAGGCCAGCAACATGATGATTCCTCCCGACTTCGTTCTGCGCAAACAGGTGCTGGAGCGCATGATCATCGACAAGCTGCAGCGCCAACTCGCGGAGCGGTCCGGCATCAAGATCGGTGAGGAGGCCCTGAATGCCGCGGTGGCCGATATCGCCCGGCAAAACGGCATGGATGTGCAGCAGTTTCGGGAGCAGTTGCAGCTGCAGGGCATCGATTATCAGAAATTTGTCGAGACAGTGCGCAACGAAATCATCATCAACCAGCTGCGCAGTCGGGAAATCGGCGGGCGCATCAAGGTCACCGATCGCGAGGTGGAGCATTATCTGGAAACCCGTGGCGACCCGGGTATCGAAAAAGTCCAGTATCATCTCGGACATATACTCGTCGCGATACCGGAGGGAGCCTCGGCGGGCAGCATTCAAAAGGCCAGACAGAAAGCCGAGCGCATCGTTGAGGAACTGCGCGCCGGCAAGGACTTCAAGGAAACGGCGCTCAGGGAATCCGATGGCGCCCAGGCACTGAAGGGAGGGGACCTGGGCTGGCGCTATATCGGCCAAGTGCCGACCATCTTCGTCGATGTCGTCAAAGACATGGATGCGGGGCAGGTGTCCGAACCGATACGCAGCCCCAGTGGTTTTCATATCATTAAAATACTGGACAAAAAGGGTGGCTTAGGCAAACATGTCGTGACCCAGACCAAGGTCCGTCATATTCTCATCAAGACCAATGAACTGGTCGATGACAAAGAAGCGAAAAAGCGGCTGCTCAGGCTGCGCAAACGCATCGAGGGAGGGGAAAAATTCGAAACTCTGGCGCGCTCCAATTCCGATGACAAGGGTTCGGCATTGAAGGGCGGCGACCTGGGCTGGGTCGGACCCGGGGCGCTGGTGCCGCCCTTTGAAGCGGCGATGAACGAACTGGCTGCCGGAGAGATCAGCCAGCCTGTGCAGACCCAGTTCGGCTGGCATCTGATCCAGGTGCAGGACAGAAAACAACAAGACAACAGTGAACAGTCCAAGAAGGATCTGGCGCGTGAAGAAATCCGCAAGCGCAAAATCGAAGAGGAAACCGAACTGTGGCTGCGTCGCCTGCGTGACGAGGCCTATGTGGAAATCCGCCTGGATGTTTTGTAGTATGCAGATGGAGGCCAAGCAATTGCCGGTTGCAACACTCGCTTTGGGTGCATTGTGCTGACGGCACAGCCAGTCCCTGCCGAAAACCAATGAATGCCACGACCGATCACGATCATGATTCACCCCGTCGGGACAAGCTGCTGCAGCGCCTGCAACGCCTGCTGGCAGAGCAGGATCTGGATGGCTACCGTGCACAGGTTGCCGATCTTGCCGCGAAGCTGGGCGTGGACAGCATCGATTGTGCCGCAGCCTTGCTCTGTATGTACAACGGCGGGAGAGACCCTGGCGAAACAGCCGGCAAAAACGACAGCAGGTCGGGAAAGGCCGCCGGGGAAATAAAAATGCTGCGCTACCGATTGGAGGTTGGCCGCAGGCATCGGGTCTCGGTCGATGAGATCA
>JANEMG010000032.1:4603-12101 GCA_024511045.1 Gammaproteobacteria bacterium
AGAAAAGATGATAGGACCTGTCGATATTCGCGGCAATTACACCCTGATCACGTTGCCCGAGGGCATGCCGGCAGACATCTACCAGCATTTGCAGACCGTCCGGCTGAAGCAGCAGGTGCTCAGGATCAAACGTCTGCGTGGCGGTAAAAACAGCAGGAGAAAAAAGACCGGCCAACGCAGAGGAGGGCGCGGCGCTGTGCATGGAGGAAGGCCTGATGCCATGCGCAGCGCACCGGAAGACAAGACGGGTTCCTCTTCGGACACCCCATGAGATCTAGCAGGGTGTTGAAAAACATCGTTTTTCAACACCCTGTGTGCGGTACAGGGATGTGCCGCCATTTTCAATGATCTTAAGTCATTGAAAATGCAAAGAAGCCGGAAATCGTATTTTCGGCTTTCGCGGTTGAAAAAGGCCAGGGATGGCTTTTTCAACAGCCTGTTAGTGCGGTGATTACACGTTGACGAAGGGATTGCTGCGCATTTCCTCGGCAAAGGTGGACATCGGGCCGTGGCCGGGAATGAAGGTGGTTTCGCCGCCCAGTGGCCATAACCGTTCCTTGATGGAAGCGATCAGGGTATGAAAATCCCCTCGGGGAAAATCGGTGCGGCCGATGGAACCCTTGAACAGGACATCGCCGACCAGGGCAAGGCGCTGCTGGCGATGAAAAAACACGATGTGCCCGGGCGTATGGCCCGGACAGTGCAGCACCTCCATGATTTGCTCGCCGAACTGCACCTTGTCGCCGTGCTGCAGCCAGCAGTCCGGGCTGAAGGAATCGCTTGGTGGAAAGCCGAACATCAGGCATTGCGAGGGGATGGACTCGATCAGGAACTGATCGTCATGGTGCGGCCCTTCGATGGGGACGGAAAACAACGTTGCCAGTTCCGCAGTCGCCCCGATATGATCCAGATGGCCGTGGGTCAGAAATATTTTTTCCAGTTGCACCTGTTCCCGATCCATGGCGTCGAGAAGCAAGTCTACGTCACCGCCGGGATCCACCAGTGCCGCTTTCCGGGTTTCTTCGCAGATGAGCAGGGTGCAGTTCTGCTGATAGGGGGTGACGGGAATAATGCGATATTTCATGGCAGGATGGGTTTGGACTGGATTACTCGCGGTACATCGGCTTTCATTTGCTGGATGCTGATCGTTTCCACGCTTTGTGAGGGGATCAGGGTTTGTTGACCAATCAGGCTGAAATTGTCTGAATGCCAGATTCTACCATTACTTTGAAGAACCTGAATTTAAAATTTCATGAACGACATTCAATATATCGACACACCCGGGGAGCTGGAACAGCTTTGCCAGGCAATAAAAAACGAGCCCTGGATTACGGTCGACACCGAATTTTTGCGGGAGAAGACCTATTATCCCAAATTCTGCCTGCTGCAGCTGGCGGCGCCCTCCTGGGTGGCCTGCGTCGATCCACTGGCATTGCCCGATCTGGACAGGCTCTTTGCGGCGCTGAACAGCCCGGACATCGTCAAGGTGTTCCACTCCTGCCGGCAGGATCAGGAGATATTCTACCATTTGACCGGAACGCTGCTGCAGCCCATTTTCGATACCCAGGTTGCGGCGCCGCTGCTGGGTTTCCAGGAAAGTCCCGGCTATGGCATGCTGGTTTCAGGATTGCTGAATATCAATCTGACCAAGGCCTATACGCGTACCGACTGGAGCGTACGGCCGTTGAGCAGGGAGCAGATAAAATATGCCGCCGACGATGTCATCTACCTGGCTGAGATCTACCAGATCATCATGCGGAAACTGACCGAACTGGGACGTGTCGACTGGCTGCAGGAGGATTTCGCCCAGTTGACCGATCTGCGGCTCTATCAGTCCGCGCCGGAAAATGCCTGGCTGAAAATGAAGGGCAGGCAGAAACTGACCGGCAGGCAGCTGTCCATCATCCAGGTCCTGACCGAATGGCGGGAAAGAACCGCGCAGCGGGAAAACCGGCCGCGCAACTGGCTGATGCGGGATGACCTGCTGCTCAATCTGGCGAAACTGCAGCCGACCAGTCTGGCGCAATTGTCCGACGTTCATGGTATCAATGATGGCATCATCAGACGCCACGGTAAAAAACTGTGCAGGCTGATCGAGGATGCGCTGGACAGGCCGCCGGTCAAGGCGGACAATGGCGGCCGGCCATTGAAGAAGACCCCGCAGCAGGAAGCGGTCCTAGACGTCTTGAATGCCATCGTCCGTGTTCGGGCGGAACAGAATTCCCTGAATCCGTCGATACTGGCGACACGCAAGGACCTGGAAAAACTGCTTTTCGAAGATCCCGACTGCGCGTTGCTGCATGGCTGGCGCAGCAGCATGGTCGGCGAGGAATTACGGGACGTGCTGGAGGGACGTCTGCTGCTGTCGCTGCGCAGAGGGGAAATCGACATTACCAGCAATCCTGCGTAGATTTTCCGATAGCACCGGCATGGTTCAGCGGTGCAGAATTCCCAGTGACATGGCGATACGTGCCAGTTCGGCGACGCTCGATGCGCGCAGTTTTTTCTTGATCCTGGTTGCATAATTGGCGACGGTCTTGTATCCCAGACTCAATTCATCAGCGATTCCGTGGCTGGTCAGGCCCATGGCCAAGAGCCGGAAGACATCGAATTCACGGGCGGACAGATCGTCGATGAGTCGACGGTAGTCGCATTCCCCTTGCTGCAGCATGCTGTCTTTGGACAAGCCGCTTTCCACATAGATTTCGCCCTTAAACAGGCTTTCGATGGCCTCGGTGAGAATGTGCGGTGCGGTGTTCTTGCTGATGTAGCCCCGGGCACCGGCCTGCAGCGCCCGCTGTACGAAAACCTGCTGGTCATGGACGCTGAACACCAGTATTCTGGCCTGCGCATCGCGCTGGCAGAGGCGGCGTATGGTTTCCAGACCGCCGATGCCGGGCATGGACAGGTCCATGACCACGATGTCCGGCTGCAACTGACTGTAGAGTAGGATAGCCTGTTCGCCGCGCGTCGCTTCGGCGATGACAGCGATATTGGCGCTGCTCGACAGCAGCAGCTTGAAGCCCGCCCTGACAACGGCATGGTCGTCGACCAGCAGAACCTGGATCCTGTCAGTCATCACAGCGGCACCGTTGCGGTTATGGTCATGCCTTCCCCCGGCTGCGACTGCAGGGCAATATCGCCGTTCAGGGATTTGATGCGCTCCTGCATGCCCAGCAGGCCGAATCCGGAAACCAGTTCTTCCAGCCGGCAGCCCCTGCCATCGTCCCGGACCTGCAGGCGTAGCCTGCCCGGGTCTTCCGCGACGGTTTCCAGGTCGATGGCGACCTGTCCGGCATGGGCGTGACGGATGCTGTTGGTCAGACATTCCTGGACCACCCGGTAAATCTGAATCATGACTTTTTGATCCAGGCTCCTGACTTTATCGCTGCAATGCAATGAAAAATTTATTTGCGGATTGGTCTTCTGCCAGTGGCCGAGCAGGTCCTCCAGACTTGCCTGCAGACCCAGTTCAGTCAGGGTCAGGGGATGCAGGCGCTGCATCATGGAGCGGACCACGGCCATCAGGTGGTCGCAGATCTCGACGATAGAGGCAGTGATCTTCTGGCTGTCGGCGCCCGGTCGACCGGCCGCGATAGCCATGACCTTGATGCCGGTCAGGGACTGGCCCAGTTCATCGTGCAGTTCCTGTGCCAGACGCTGCCGCTCCTCTTCCTGAATTTCCAGGGAATGCTGGGTCAAGGCGCGGTTCTGCCGCTGGCTTTTGCTCAGATTGTCGCTCACCCGGTTGATCGCACTGGCGATGCTGGCATATTCCTGTATGGAAAAAGCAGGGAGTTGCTGCTGGTAGTCACCATCGGCAATGCCCTTCAGCGCCGCGACGATGGCGCTGATGGGTTGCAGGGTCCTGTTGAACATCAGGTGCACAGCCAGCAAGGTCAACAGGACCAGCAGCACGATGGTGGTGAAAAAAGTGACGGTTTCCTGCCAGATTTCGGTGATTTCATCCAGGGGGCTGGCTTTGACCAGCAGCGTCGCCGGCTGCCGGCCGCCGGTCTGCAGCGGATATTCGACTTCGGGATATTCGTCCACCACCAGGTCAATGAACCATCCGGGGGGCAGTCTGTCTTGCCTGGCCGACTGGTCGATGGTTGTGATGTCGACTATCTCTCCGCCTGCTTTTTGCAGCTGGATGTGCAGATGCCGAATCTGCTTCAGGGATTGCAGGCGATAGACCCAGTCATGGTCTTCACTGCCGCCCGGTGCCGCGGAAAGGCCCAGTTTCAGCAGCTGCAGGGTCAGATTGACCGATGACTCCACCTCCCGGTCCACGGCCTGGCGGGCCTGCCAGATGGCGATGGAGCCGCTGAGGACCAGAATGGCAATGGACAGCAGCAGAATTCTTATGTTGATCTGGTAACGCAGGCTCATGGTAAATGCCGGAACAGTCTGTAAACGGCGTATTATATACGTTTTATTTTGGCATGATCGCAGACAGGGGCGGCATTGCATGCTGTACAGACAGGGAAGCCCGATCAATGCGTCCTGTTTGGTTTAATGTAGCCACTTCATCACAGACTTTTATCGAAGAAAAATGGTGCTTACTAATGGCCAAATCTGATTGGGTTCTGGTGGCCATTGATATTCGCATGCACACCAGATTCAAGTTGCTATACTATAATATCCAATGTACAGATGCCATCTGAAATGCCATCTGAAATTCCCTGATAAAAAAGGGTTGCTCATGCAAAAAAGATTCTTATCAGCCCTGTTGATTTCCTTGGGTATCATTTCTATTGGCTATACTGCCGACCAGACGCAGCCAAACAATTCGGCACCGGCCATCCTGATCCAAGAGATACAGCGTGGTGGCCATATACTTTATGTACGGCATGGCGTAACGGATCATTCTCAAAAAGATGAATTTCCCCCACAGCTTGATGACTGTAGTGCACAGAGAAATTTGTCGGATGTGGGGCGTGAAAAATTAAAAAAAATAGGCGCAATGATCCAAGAGCTTGAAATTCCGATAGGGAATGTCTTTTCTAGCCCGTATTGCCGCTGTAAAGAAACAGCACAATTAGTCTTTGGGAAATATACCATTGAGCCTGATCTGCAATTTTCCATAAGCAAAAACAAAGAAGAATCTATCCATTTGGGTGAGAAATTACGAGCTATGATGATGGCGATGAAGCCAGGATCAAAAAACGATGTTTTTGTTGGTCACACGTCTAATTTGAAAGATGGCCTGGGTGTGTGGCCAAAGCCCGAAGCTGTCATCGTCGTGTTTCAAAAAACTAAAGACAAGATCATGTTAAAAGGCATGATTGAACCGGATGCCTGGGAAAATTTAGAGTAACAAACATTGCTTAGGTACTTCTCCCTCCAGAAACGGTTTTTTATCTCGCCACTACTTGGCGTAATTTTGACCATATTTCTTTTTTTTATTGCCAATTTCGTCATTGATTCGTATGCAAACCTTTTCAATCGGATTCAAAAGGATAATTTACCTGCAATTGCCAAAACAAGTGCTCTCACCGTGACATTAGTACACAACCATGCCAAATTTACATCCGTATTATTAACTGCTATCGAAACCACCGATGAAGAAAAAGTCTACATTGAAGGGAGGAAGATTCTGAACAGACTCTATGTAATGGAAGAACAGTTTGAACATACATTAGATGAAGGCAAGTTATCAAACAGAAACAGCGAAAAAATACATCAAAAAATCCTGACGGCCTTTTCGGAATATCGAGCATCCGTTGTCAACTCTATAGAGCTTTCAACGGTTGATGCCGATTTGGCAAGAAAAGAACTCCTAACGGCGCACTCCATCCTGAATGAATTGAGCGAACTCTTTATTATTCTGTCAAACAGTAACTTATCGAAAATAGATTCAGCTACCAAAGCAATAGAAGAAGCTCTTGAAAAGCGAAACATGATGATTGGAACCGCTGTTGCAATTATTCTAGTCATGATGTTTTCTGCAATATACATTACCAAGCGTACCATTACTGGTATTGAAATTGTTAATTCAGCATTTATACAGCTTTCCAATGGCGATATAACAGCCGTTATACCAAAGGCGACGGATGAATACCTGGAAAATCTTATTAAAGCTGCCCACAACATCAAGAAGCTATTAATAAACAATCGTAAGCAACAAAAAACACTCGAAACCTTAGCCCACTACGATTTGCTTACCCAGCTTCCCAATAGAACGTTATTTGTCGACCGTTTTAATCAGGCTGTCGCACATAGCAAGCGCGATAAAACCAAGTTGGCGGTATGTTTCCTTGACTTGGACAACTTTAAATCCATCAATGACAATTACGGTCACAATGTCGGTGATCGAATACTTATTGAAGTGGCAAAACGCATAAAAAATGTTATCAGAAAAGAAGATACCGTGTCCCGTCAAGGCGGTGATGAATTTACTTTATTGCTGCGCGATATTGACCATTTTAGGCAATGTGAACAAACATTCGAGCGTATTCGTGAGACAGTTTCAAAACCTTACCTGATTGACGGTCATACGCATAAACTTACGGCATCAATTGGCGCGACTCTTTACCCCATTGATGATGCTGATTTGGATACTTTAGTACGCCATGCCGATCAAGCGATGTATCAAGCCAAGCTCGCCGGTAAAGATCAATATCATCTGTTCAACATCCTCGATGACCAGCAAACCATTCAGAAACAAAACAAAATCCAGGAAATCAAACAAGCATTAGCGAATAATGAATTGGAATTGTATTACCAGCCAAAAGTGAATATGCGCACCGGTCAGGTTATTGGAGCAGAGGCCTTGATTCGTTGGATACACCCGGAAAAAGGTATGATTCCACCGTTAGAATTCTTACCATATATTGAAGGTACAGAGTTAGAACTACGAATAGGGGGGTGGGTAATCAATCAAGCACTTCAACAATTGGATCGTTGGCAGGAGCTGAATCTCAGCCTGGAAGTCAGTATCAATGTGTCATCTCACCATTTGCAATCAGAAGTATTCTTTGATCAGCTGATTGAGGCACTTGATAATCACCCTGATGTCAGCTCGCAAGATTTGCAATTGGAAATATTAGAAAGCAGTGCCCTTGGTGATTTGCAAGCCATTAGCGGAATCGTAAAAAGCTGCCAGAACGTTTTGGGTGTCAAAGTGGCGCTGGATGATTTTGGTACCGGTTATTCATCATTGACACACTGGCGTTGATTGAAGGGATTATCGGCTTGGCCAATGCCTTCGGACGTGACATCATTGCTGAAGGAGTCGAGACAGCTGAACATGGTGTCCTGCTGATGCGAATTGGTTGTGATGCCGCACAAGGTTACTACATCGCGAGACCGATGCCTGCAGATGAAATAGCAGGTTGGATACAAAGCTACAAGCCTGATGCTTCCTGGTCAATTTGAGTGGATTATAAATGGGGAAGTTAGCCCTGCGACGATTGTCAAGATAGTTGTCCTATTTTCTATGCTACTTTCTCTCTAACTTCCTGTTCTTCTGTCTCTGATTTCTCCGGGTTCAACC
>JANEMG010000344.1 GCA_024511045.1 Gammaproteobacteria bacterium
ACACGCCCCTCCTTATCCCCTTGTTTTGGCGCCAGTTAGCCAAAAAATTCACTGGCTTTTCGAGTTTTGCATTTACCTCACAGGACATATAATGCCGCTGTTCAAAATTTACCGGGAACTGGCCGGCTGGGCGAAATTCAAAGCCTCCTTGGCGGTATTGCTGATCGCGCTAGCCGGCCTGCTGGAGGGCAGCGCCCTGCTGGCGCTGCTGCCGGTGTTGAGCAAGGGGCAGGCGGCTGATGGCGGCAGGCAGCTGTTCCTGAGCCGGGTGCTGGAATACCTGCACTGGCCGGAAAGCTACCTGGTGCCGACCGCGCTGGGTCTGTTCGTGTTTTTGGGCATCGGCGCCTCGGTATCGCGCTTCGCGGCGGAAAAAACCAACCTGCAGGTGCGCACCCGCATCGAGGAGCTGGCGCGCATCAAGATGGGCGAGGCGCTGCTGCACATGGAATGGGCGCGCTTCGTGCAGATGCGTACCGGCGACATTTCCAAGGCGATGATCATGGAAGGCTTCCAGATGGGCATCGGCATCCAGATCTTTCTGCAGGCCATCGGTGCGCTGCTGGCGTCGCTGGTGTATCTGGGAACGGCCTTCATCGTATCGGCGAAGCTGACCCTGCTGACCATCGTGTTCGGCGCCATCGGCGGGCTGGGCTATGTGTTTATCGCCCGGAAAAACCGCGTGCATGCCGAGCAGCTGTCCGGGCTGGTCAGCGATATCGGCGACCGCATCAACGAAATCTTCGGCAACCTGAAATTTTTCCGGGCCACCGGCAATGCCCGCAAGGCCGAACAGCGGGCCAGGAGCATCTACAAGCAATACGCCCAGACCTACTACTGGAGCCAGATCCATGCGGTGATCATGCGGTTGTTTTTCGAGGGCGGAGGCATCGTCTTCATCGGCGGCTTCATGCTCTTCACCATCGTGCTGGGCAAGCAGGATGTCGCCGAAATCATCGTCTTTCTAGCCATCTTCTACCGGCTGGTGCCGCGCATTTTTACCGTGCAGGACGGTTTCCTGCAGTCCCGCACCTATCTGTCCTGGTATGTCACCTGGAAGCAGCGACTGGAGCTGGCGCGGCAGGGCGCGGCGCGCAAGACCGGCACGCTGCCACCTGTTTTTCAGCGTGAATTGCAGCTGGACCGGGTCTGCTATCGCTACCCGGAAACGGCTCTGGATGTGCTGCGCGAGGTGACCTTCGCCATCCATCCCGGCGAATGCGTCGCCGTGGTCGGGCCCTCCGGCAGCGGCAAGTCGACCCTGGTGGACCTGTTGAGCGGTCTGTTCCATCCCACGGCCGGCAGCATTCGCCTGGATGGCACGCCGCTGGAGGAACTGGACATCGAACAGTGGCAAAGCCATATAGGCATTGTCATGCAGGATACGCCGATCTTTCACGAATCCATCGCCAGAAACATTTGCTGGGAAAGCGATCAGGAGGATCCGGAGCGCCTGCTCGAGGTTGCGAAAATGGCGCATGCCTACGAATTCATCGAGAAACTGCCGCAGGGCATGGACACCGAGGTGGGCGAGCGCGGGGCCAAACTGTCCGGCGGCCAGCGGCAGCGCATCGCCATAGCCCGGGCGCTGTACAAACGGCCCTGGCTGCTGATCCTGGACGAGGCGACCAGTGCTCTGGATGGCGCGTCCGAGGCCAGCGTGCAGGAGGCGCTGGAGGAAATCAAGGGCAACTGCGCGATCTTCATGGTGGCGCATCGCCTGGGCACGGTGCGCATGGCGGACAAGATCCTGGTGCTGGACCAGGGCCGGATCATCGAGCAGGGTGGCTGGGACGAGCTGTTGTCCCGTCCCGACAGCATCTTTTCGCAGATGGCCAGACTGCAGGGATTGAGCAAATAAATGCATGTTGCGCTGGTGATTTCGTCGCTTTCCTCCGGTGGTGCGGAGCGGGTGCTGTCGCTGATGGCCAACTACTGGGCGGAGCGCGGCTGGCAAGTCACAATCGTCACGCTGTCGGACTGCGGCAATGATTTTTATGCTTTGGATACACGGATCAGGCGTGTAGGTCTGAACGTACTGAAGCCGTCGGCCAATCCCTGGCAATCACTGCGCAACAGTCTGGACAGAATCATCAGTCTGAGAAGAACGCTGCTGGAATTGGCCCCGCAGGTGGTGATCAGCTTCATGGACCTGACTAATATACTAACGCTGATGGCTGCAGCTGGCAGCGGTATTCCGGTTGTGATTTCGGAACGGATCGATCCGGCCTATGCCGATCTCGGCCGGCTGCGCAACTGGCTGCGGCAGAGGCTCTATCCCCGTGCCGCCGCCGCCGTCGTGCTGCAGACCGGACGGGTGCGTGAATGGGCGGCCGCTTTTGTCCCGGCGCACAGGCTGCATGTGATTGCCAATCCGGTAACGACTGCAGAACAAAGCAAAGGATCGAACGATGCTGTCGTTTTGCCGGGACGAACGGTGCTGGCCGTCGGTCGTCTGACTGAACAGAAAGGCTTCGATCTGCTGATACGCGCCTTTGCCGCGACAAAACACGACGACTGGTCGCTGCTGATCCTGGGCGAGGGGGAGCAACAGCCGCAGCTGCAGGCGCTGATCGATTCCCTGGGCATGGAGCGGCAGATATTTCTGAAAGGGCGGGTTACAAACGTACAGCAATATCTTCGAAAAGCGAAGTTGTTCGTCCTTTCATCGCGCCACGAGGGCTTTCCCAATGCCCTGCTGGAAGCGATGAGCGCGGGCCTGCCGGTGATCGGCTACGACTGCCCCAGCGGTCCGGCGGAGATCATATGCCATGAAGAGAATGGCTTGCTGGTGCCGGCTGGTGATGTCGAAGGACTGGCCGCGGCGCTGGACAGACTGATGGACGATGAAGCACTGCGCAGCCGTCTGGGCAATGCTGCTCGGGCCGTCCAGGAGCGCTTTGCCATCGATCGGATCATGAAGCAATGGCAGAAAATAATAAATAATGTCGTAACAGTATGAAAAACTAGAGTTTAGAGTAAGCAACATTGTTCCACCGTATATTTTCGGGTGAAATAAAGTTGCTATTTTGTTCATACTGCCCGTTAGAGCTTGTTCTATAC
>JANEMG010000345.1 GCA_024511045.1 Gammaproteobacteria bacterium
TTCGATCCCTACACCGGGGAATCGGGATTTCCGGACAACTCCCTGATCTGGTATGTCGGCGACATGCCGCTGCTGAAAGTGGTCGGCGGCATATCCGCGAAAATCGAATTCTCCATTCAGCAGCAGTCGCAGGCAATGGCGGTGATCGCCCAGCAGCGGGCGCAGAAGATGCATTCCCGGATCATGGAGTACTCGCTGTTCAGCCTGCCTGTGCAAACCCAGAATGTCTACCGGATTCTGCTGATGATGCCCATCGGCGCGCTGCTGATCGTCATTCTGCGTAATATCGTCGGCATCAAAACCTTTGGCACCTTCATGCCCATTCTGATCGCCATGGCATTCCGGGAAACCGATCTGGCCTGGGGTCTGGTGCTGTTCTGTCTGCTGGTGGGTCTGGGACTGATGCTGCGCTTCTATCTGGAATACCTGCACCTGCTGCTGGTGCCGCGGCTGGCCGCGGTATTGATCATCGTCATTCTGCTGATGGCGATGCTGAGCATCCTGACCCATAAGCTGGGCATCGATCGTGGTCTGTCCGTCGCTTTGTTTCCCATGGTGATCATTGCCATGACCATCGAACGCATATCCCTGGTGTGGGAGGAACTCGGTCCGGGCGAAGCTTTGCAACAGGGTTTCGGCAGTCTGCTGGTCGCTTCGCTGAGTTTTCTGCTGATGACCAACAAGACCCTGGAACACCTGATCTTCGTGTTTCCGGAATTGCTCCTGCTGCTGCTGGCTTTCACTCTCCTGATGGGCCGTTATACCGGCTATCGCCTGACGGAGTTATGGCGCTTCCGGTCGGTATTGTGGAAAGATTCCTGAAGCGATGAGCTGGCAAAATCTGCTGTTTCCAGGGCGGCGCCTGAAAGAACTGGGCATTTTGGGGATGAACAAGCGCAACGGCGATTTACAACCCGCGTAAAAATTACCCGTTGGTGGACAACAAGCTGCTGACCAAAAAGCTCGCCGAGGATTTCGGCATCGCCATTCCCAAACTGTACGGTGTCGTCGAAATCGAACATCAGATAGAAGAATTGTCGAGTCTGCTCTATCCCTATCAGGAATTTGTCGTCAAGCCGGCCCATGGCAGCGGCGGCGAAGGCATCCTGATCATCAGTGGGCGCAGCCACAATCATTACCGGAAATTGAATGGTGAAATAGTCACCGCGGAGATGCTGGGTCATCACATTTCCAACATTCTCAGCGGCATGTACAGTCTGGGGGGATTGCCGGACAAAGCGCTGATCGAATACCGCATCGGCTTCGATCCGGTTTTCGAGAAAATCAGCTATCAGGGGGTTCCGGACATTCGTACCATCGTCTTTCGGGGGCTCCCCGTCATGTCCATGGTCCGCTTGCCGACCCGGCTTTCCGACGGCAAGGCCAATCTCCATCAGGGCGCCATCGGGGTTGGCATCGATCTCTGTTCAGGTCGCACCAGCAAGGGTGTCTGGCACGAGGATTTGATCGATACCCACCCCGATATCGGCCATTCCATCGAGGATCTGCAGATTCCCTACTGGCAGGATGTCCTGCTCTATTCGGCACGCTGTCAGGAAATGGTCGGTCTCGACTATATCGGTGTGGACATGGTGCTGGATGTCGATCTTGGACCGCTGATGCTGGAAATCAATGCCCGCCCCGGGATCAGCATTCAACTGGCCAACAAGAAAGGACTGTTGTCCGTGCTGCACAAGGTTGCTGCATTGGACGCCATTCCAGAATCCGCACAGCAGCGGGTTTCCCTGGCACAGCGACTATACGATTCGGCATTGACCTTTTAACAGGGTGTTGAAAAACATCGTTTTTCAACACCCTGTGTGTGGTACAGGGATGTGCCGCCATTTCCAATGATCTTAAATCATTGAAAATGCGAGGAAGCCGGAAATCGTATTTTCGGCTTTCGCGGTTGAAAAAGGCCAGGGATGGCTTTTTCAACAGCCTGTTAAAGTCCCGAAAGAGGATCTGTACCAGCCATCGTGAAGGGGCAGGCGTCGACGGGTTGCCCGGTCAGGGTGATGATTTATTGGTTCTGCGCAAACAGGCTGGCGTAATACCGCCGCGGCAACCTTGTCATTTGCGCCAGTATCCAGCCCTGCCGTTGCCGAAGATAGCTTGACGGCCGGTCGGCATGAAACTTTCCCGGATTGGGCAGCGTTGCGGCCAGCAGTGCCGCCTGGCGGGCATTCAACCTGTCGGCGGGGATGCCGAAATAGCGCCTGCTGGCCTGTTCCACGCCGAACAGATGATCGCCGAATTCTGCGATATTCAGATACACCTCGATGATACGCCGTTTGCTCCACATGGATTCGATCAATACGGTAAACCACGCCTCGACAATCTTGCGCAAGAAACTTTTTGCCGGTACGAGAAACAGATTCTTTGCCACCTGCTGGGTGATGGTGCTTGCACCGCGCAGTCTTCCCTGTTCGAAGTAGTCATCGACAGCAGTCAACATGGCGTCGAAATCGAAGCCCCGATGCCGCAGGAAGCGCTGGTCTTCAGCGGCAATCACCGCCTTGGCCATTTGCGGGGAAATTCTGTCGAGACTTGTCCAGGAAAAATCGATCCTGGTGAAGGGGCGGTTTTCCTGGAAATCCTGATAGTGCCGGTAGCACATGAATGCTGTGGTCACTGGAGGAATCCAGCGCAGCAGCAGAACAGAAAGGCAGGATGTGGCGATAAAGAACAGCAGCAGGGCGGCGGTTATGCGCCAGAACCGTTGCCAGCGGGAACGGTGCTTCCTGGCAGTGCGGGATTTACGCTTTCTGGCCAGGAAACTCGTCATCATGCAAGGGCAATGGTTTCAGGTTGTTGATGTGCTGGTCGGAATCATAGCACTGCTGCATGCAGCCTCAAACAGTATAATCTGGTATATTCGTGTGCTATGCATTTCTTGGTATCCGGCAGCGTGGCCATCGATAAATATAAACAGACTTAATGGAATGGTCCGCCCCACTTCCTAAACGGCCTCAAATGGGCCATGATGTTAGTTCTAATCAAACATCAGAACAGAAGTGAGACAGACCATGAAATATGATAACGCAAAAGGTGGCATT
>JANEMG010000033.1 GCA_024511045.1 Gammaproteobacteria bacterium
AAGAGACAGCCAATGAACAGCCGCAACCCAAGCCAATGCAAATGGACATGTCACAGAAGATGCACATGACCAGCTTCGGTCCTGGCGATGGTTTTCACATGCACAAACCGGTCGATCCGGCGAAATTCAAACGCATCGCGGACATCAGCAAACGGGCTGACGACCTGCCGCCGCCCTTGAACAGAAGTACGCCGAAAACCGTCGAAATCAACCTGGTCGCCACCGAGGTGATTGCCGACATCGCCCCTGTCACGTCTTTTCTCTACTGGACCTTCGACAACACCGTACCAGGCCCTTTCCTCCGCGTCCGCGTCGGTGACACCATCCGATTGACGCTGCACAACGACAAATCCAGCTCTCACGATCATTCCATCGATCTGCACGCCGTCACCGGCCCGGGCGGCGGCGCGGCGCTGACCGAAGTCAAGCCAGGTGAAACCAAGACCATGCAGTTCAAGGCCCTCAACCCGGGATTGTTCATCTACCATTGCGCCGCCGGCAATGCCCCGACGCATATCGCCAACGGCATGTACGGGCTCATTCTGGTGGAGCCGGAACAGGGCCTGGCGCCGGTAGACAAGGAATTCTATGTCATGCAGGGCGAGCTGTATACGAAAGGCATGATGGGTAGCAAGGGCTTCCAGGCCTTCGACCCGATGAAAATGATCGCCGAACAGCCGGAATACATCTTCTTCAATGGCCGGCCTTGGTCCCTGGTAGAGGGCGGCCAGCTGCAGGCCGATGTCGGCGACAGAGTGCGCCTGTTCGTCGGCAACGGCGGCGTCTCGAAAATCTCCTCCTTCCATGTCATCGGGGAAATCTTCGACCAGGTCTATCCGGAAGCCGCCACCTCGCCCGTGCTGAAAAACGTGCAAACCACCCTGATTCCGGCCGGGGGAGCGACGGTTGCCGAATTCCAACTGGATACTACAGGTGACTACGTCCTGGTCGACCACGCCCTGACCCGCGTCGACCGCGGCGCCTGGGGCATTCTGCACGTCAGCGGCAAAGCCGACAGTACAATTTATTCCGCCGCATCCAAGACCAGCAAAGCCTGGAAAGGGAAACGCAAAAAGTAATTTCTAAAACCACCATCAAGCATACAAGGAGAAACTCATGCATGAACTCGAGGGCGTCACCAAGGCGCAGCAGACCAGGAGCCTGATCGTCAGCACGGTGGCGTTCACCGTCTGTTTTGCCGTCTGGACGATCTTTTCCATCATCGGCATCAAGATCAAGCAGAACCTGGGGCTGAACGATACCGAGTTTGGCCTGCTGGTGGCCACGCCGGTCCTGACCGGCTCGTTGAGCCGGATCTTTCTCGGCATCTGGACCGACCAGTACGGCGGACGCATCGTCTATTTTCTGCTGATGCTGACCACGTCCGTGGCCGTCTGGATGCTGTCCACGGTCACGACCTATCCCATGTATCTGCTGGCAGCGCTGGGCGTCGGACTGGCGGGCGGCTCCTTTGCCGTCGGCATCGCCTATGTCTCGCGCTGGTTTGAAAAGGAGCGCCAGGGCACCGCGCTGGGCATCTTCGGCATGGGCAACGTTGGTGCCGCCATCACCAACTTCGGCGCACCATTCCTGCTGGTCGCCTTTGGCTGGGAAAACGTCGCCAAGATCTATGCCGTGATTCTGTTCGCGATGGCCCTGATCTTCTGGTTCACCACCGAAGAAGACCCTTCCACAAAGGCCAGAAAGGACAGCGGTGAAAAAATCAGGCCGGCACTGATGCAGCTGGAACCGCTGAAATTCATGCGGGTCTGGCGCTTCGCCACCTATTACTTCTTCGTCTTCGGCGGCTACGTCGCCCTGGCCCTGTGGCTGCCGCGCTACTACATCGGCGTGTACCACCTGAATATCACCACCGCCGGCATGCTGGCCGCCTGCTATGCCCTGCCGGGCAGTATCTTCCGCGCCCTGGGCGGCTGGCTGTCGGACAAATATGGCGCCCGCAAGGTCATGTACTGGACCTTCATCAGCAGCCTGGCCTGTCTGTTCGTAATGTCCTACCCGGCCACCGACTACATCGTCCACGGCATCGAGGGACCGATCAAATTCACCCTCGCCACGGGGCTGATTCCCTTCGTGTTTCTGACCATCGTACTGGGCTTTTTCATGTCCCTGGGCAAGGCGGCGGTATACAAGCACATTCCCGCCTATTATCCCGATCATGTCGGCGCGGTAGGGGGTCTCGTGGGAATGATCGGCGGTCTGGGCGGTTTCGTACTGCCGGTCTGCTTCGGGGCAATGAACGACCTGATCGGCATCTGGACCAGCTGCTTCATGCTGCTGTTCGTCATCGTTGCCGTATCACTGACCTGGATGCACTTCTCCATCATCATGACAGAGAAGAAACTCCATCCGGAATTGCGCGGGCCGAAGGTATTGCCGGAGATCGTACCGGCTTCGACAGACGATGACGAGGCCAATTACCCCTAGTACAGCGCAGTAGGTCGGGTTAGCGGTGCGTAACCCGACCTACTTGTTATTGCTGCAGATTCCTCAACCTGGCCATCCTTGCTCCGGACTGCATTTTCTCTTCGTCCGTCAACAACATGGCCACCCGCGGCAGAAAATCCTCCTCTTCCCGGAGCAAATGCTCCCGCTGTCTCTTTTCGAAGATGGCCGCCTGCCTCTGAAATTCCCTGCCATCGGTGATACCCGGGGGCGAACCCAGCATCCGCGACAAGGCCTCCCAGTCCTCCTCGATTTCCTGGTGGTCCTGGGCCAGAAGATCCATCATGCCGTTGAGCAGCGGGTCGCGATCGAGCAGCAACGGGAACAGTCCCTGCTCTTCATCGAGATGGTGCAGGCGGTTGGCGTGAAAATAATAGCAGTGCAGTGCGATGCAGCGGTTGGCCAGCGCTTCACACATTTCCTGGGCGGCGATATCTTGAGCCAGCTTCATTAATTGTTCGCCATGGGCGAGCAGGCTTTGATGATAGGCGCCCAGTACAGCCAGACCATCGGAAAAGTCGCTGGCCGGATCGGTAAATCTAAATTCCATGGCAATGCATTCGTTCGGGAGTCTGTTTTGTCATTTCGGCGTTCAGTAAAAAATCACGGGAATCACGATAATGCATCAACCTTCAAGATCCCTCCTGACGTCGGAATGACAGGAATGCTGTCATTTCGACCAACGGGAGAAATCTTGAGCACCGCAACAGTGCCCCAGCCTTCAAGATTCCTCCTGACGCCGGGATGACAGGGAATGCTGTCATTACGACCAACGGGAAAAATCTTGAGCACCGCAGCAGTGCCCCAGCCTTCAAGATTCCTCCTGACGCGGAATGACACTGAAAAAACCAAATCAGACTGGGTGTTTTGCATGCAGGTGCTGTTGCTGCCGGTCCCGCCTTGAATTGAACAGGTGCGTTATTTACTGCGTTTCTGCGATTCTATCGAAAACGACTGCGCACCACCTGGTAGGGTCTCTGCAGGTAGCCCAGCGGGATGCTCCAGACATGCACCAGCCGGGTAAAGGGAAACAGCAGGAAAACGGTCATGCCGAAGAACAGGTGCAGTTTATAAATCCAGCCGACATCGGCCAGCATGGCCGGTTCCGCCCGGAACAGCAAAACGCTCTGCACCCATTCCGCCAAATACACCATGGTCGAGGCATCGCCTTTCAGGGCATGCAGCAGGGAAAAGGGAATGGTGATCAAGCCCAGAGCCAGGGTCACCAGCAGCCAGTCGAGAATGAAGATATCCATGAAGCGGCTGTTGACGCGCACCCTGGGGTTGCCCATGCGCCGGCGCCACAGTATCACGCCGCCCAGCATGCAGATGGTGCCGAACACTGCGCCGGCAATGATGGCGATGTACTGATGCGCCATATCGGAAACCCCCATGCCCAGGAACCAGGTATGCGGCGTAACCAGCCCGGCCAGGTGGCCGAAAAACAGCGCCAGTACACCAATATGAAACAGGATGCTGCCCTTGCGCAGCTGTTCCTTCTCGAACAGCTGACTGGAATCGGCCTTCCAGGAATACTGTTCCCGATCGAAGCGAATCAGGCTGCCGACGAGGAAAACTGTCAACGCAATATACGGATAAATGCCAAAAATGAATTTTGTGAAGTCCATAGCGATAATACCTATGCAGCAATTTCAACAAGACGGCCATGACGCTCCACGATTCTCAGCAGCGGAGCGTATGGACTGTCGATTTTTTCCAGGTTGCCGGCGACGATGTCAGCGACATGAGCGCTCTGCCGCAGAAACAGGCGCACATCGGTGATGCTGTCCAGCATGGCGACATATTCCAGCACCAGGGGCAGGTAGTCGGGCAGCTCGCCATCACTGATTTCATAGCCCTGCTGCTTGTAGTATTCCGACAGGTCGACCAGCGCCGGCCCCCGCTCACGGTCCTGTTCCGAGAACAGGTGATGGGTCAGGTACAGGGCGTTTTCCGGCGTGAAGTCGAAGGTCTTGACATAATGCGCCTGAAACTCGGTCAGGGTCAGATCAGATGCCCAGGCCATGAACTCTCGCAAGGCCTCGATATCCTCCGCAGTGGCATGCTCCAGTCCGGGCAGCAGCTGCTCGATTTCCTGCCGGTGGTCCAGCAGCTCCTGGGTCGGATATTCCAGCAGAACGGACAGAATCTTGTAGATTTTCATCACACCGCCTCGCCATTGGAGCTTTTGGCTGGAAGATAAGCGTTGAACTCCAATACATGTTCAACCTTTTTCCGCGGCTCGGGAAACAACGTGGCCTGGCTGCTGATGCTGCAGCCTTCGTTGCCGAAGCTGAAGCCATTCTGCCCCTGGAATGCATAGGGGTCTTCCTGACGCAGTTCTTCATGGCTGGTGGGAATGACGAAACGGTCTTCGTAGTTGGCGATGGCCATGTAGCGGTACATTTCCTTGACCTGCGCCTCATCCAGACCGACTTCCTGCAATACCGCCAGATCGGTCTTGCCTTCCACGTTCAGGGAGCGGTAATAGCTGCGCATCGCGATCATGCGCTTCAGGGCCAGCACCACCGGCTCTTCCTTGCCGGCGGTGAGCATGTTGGCCAGATACTTGATCGGCAGACGCAGCGTTTCGATTTTCGGAATTACGCCATCGGGCGCGGTTTCCAGATTGCCCTGGTCGATCTGGCTCTGCACCGGCGATAACGGCGGAACATACCAGACCATGGGCATGGTGCGGAATTCCGGATGCAGCGGGAAGGCGACCTGCCATTCCACCGCCATTTTGTAGATCGGTGATTTGCGCGCCGCTTCCATCCAGGAACCGGGAATGCCATCTTCCTTCGCCTGCCGGATCACTTCCGGGTCGTTGGGGTCGAGAAAGATATCCAGCTGCGCCTGATACAGGTCCTGGACATCCTCCATGGACGCCAGTTCGGCGATGCGGTCGGCATCGTAGAGCATCACGCCGTTGTAGCGGATGCGCCCAACGCAGGACTCCGAACAGACGGTCGGCAGACCCGACTCGACGCGGGGATAGCAGCCGGTGCATTTTTCCGCCTTGCCGGTCTCCCAGTTGTAGAACACCTTCTTGTAGGGACAGTTGCTGATGCACATGCGCCAGCTGCGGCACTTGTTCTGGTCCACCAGCACGATGCCGTCCTCCTCGCGCTTGTACATCGCACCCGAAGGGCAGGAAGCGACGCAGGAAGGATTGACGCAATGGTTGCACATACGCGGCAGGAACATGTGGAAGGAATTCTCGAATTCGGCATAGACCTGCTTTTCCATGTCGTTGAAATTGGTGTCCTTGCCGCGCTTCTCGAACTCACCGGCCAGCCCGTCTTCCCAGTTGGGCCCCCAGGCTATTTTTTCCATGCGGCTGTCGTCCAGCAGCGACCTGGGGCGCGCCGTCGGCGCCGCCTCCAGCAGCGGCGTGTTCTGCAGATGCGCGTAATCGTAGGTGAACGGTTCGTAGTAATCGTCGATAACCGGCATATCGGGATTCATGAAAATATTGCGCAGCCGGGTCAAGCGGCTGCCGGATTTCAGTTCCAGTTCGCCGTTGTTCAGCACCCAGCCGCCGTTCCATTTCTCCTGGTCTTCCCAGTCCTTCGGATAGCCGATGCCCGGCTTCGACTCGACATTGTTGAACCAGGCATATTCGACGCCCTTGCGGTTGGTCCAGACATTCTTGCAGGTAACGGAGCAGGTATGACAGCCAATGCACTTGTCCAGGTTGAATACCAGGGCAAAATTCGCTCTTACTTTCATTCTTTTAACACCTCTTGTTTAAAGGCCACGGTTCATTAACTACTACCACGGAGAACACAGACAGCGCAGAGGTTCAATAAATCTCTTTTGATTCCATCTTCCATTCTCTGTGCCCTCTGTGGTTACACCTGATCCAACCCTCTACTCATCTTCATGCCCATAGGGAGCCTGATGGATTCCCGGCGGGTTGAGCGCCGCCTCCCGTTCCGGCGTCAATGGACGTTCCAGCCAGTCGATATCCGGGTCTGGTATTTTATGCAGCACCACGAACTCGTCACGCTGCGAGCCAACCGTGCCGTAATAGTTGAAGCCATAGCTGAGCTGCGCGTAGCCGCCGATCATGTGCGTCGGTTTGACGGTCACGCGGGTAACGCTGTTCAATATGCCGCCGCGTTTGCCGGTGCTGTTGGAGCCCGGCGTATTGATATGCTTCTCCTGGGCGTGATACATCATCGCCATGCCTTCCGGAATGCGCTGGCTGACGATGACCCGCGCCATGGTCGTGCCATTGGTGTTCAATGCCTCCACCCAGTCGCCGTCCTCGAGACCGATGGACTGGGCATCCTTTTCCGAGATCCACACACCCGGACCGCCACGGAACAACGTCAGCATGCGCAGGTTGTCGTTGTAGGTGCTGTGAATGCCCCATTTCGAGTGCGGAGTGATCCAGTTCAGCACCAGGTGCGGCTTGTCCTTGATGATGTCCTCGATGCCGCGCGTGGCCTGCAGGTCGACTGGCGGCCGGTAGGTGCAGAAGCCCTCGCCGAAATCGCGCATCCATTCATGGTCCTGATAAAACTGCGCCCTGCCGGTCAGTGTACGGAAAGGGATGTGTTCATGAATATTGGTATAGCCGGCATTGTAGCTGACTTTCTCCGATTCGATGCCGCTCCAGGTGGGCGCAGTGATGATCTTGCGCGGCTGCGCCTTGATATCGCGGAAGGTGATTTTGTCATCCTCCCTAGGTGCGGCCAGGTGCACATGGTCGATGCCGGTCTTCTCGCTCAGGTTGCGCCACGATTTCACCGCGACATCGCCGTTGGTCTCCGGCGCCAGGGCGAGTACCGTTTCACAGACATTGACATCCTCTTCCAGCGAAGGCATTCCCTTGGAAACTCCTTCATCCTGTATCGTGTAGCAGAGCTCCTTGAGGTGCTTGTATTCCTTCTCGGTGTTCCAGTCGATGCCCTTGACGTTGTTGCCCAGCTTCACCATCAACGGGCCCAGAGCGGTGAATTTCTTGTATGTGTCGGCAAAGTTGCGCTCCACCACTTTCAGCAGCGGCAGCGTCTTGCCCGGCACCGGTTCGCATTCGCCGCGCTTCCAGTCCTTCACTTCCAGGGGCTGCGCCAGCTCCGCCGGGGTATCATGCAGGATCGGCAGCGCCACCAAGTCTTTCCGGGTGCCCAGATGCTTTTCCGCCAGTTTCGAGAATTCTTTGGCGATGGTCTTGAAAATCTGCCAGTCGGATCTGGATTCCCAGCCGGGATCCACCGCCTCGGTCAATGGGTGGATAAAGGGATGCATGTCGGTGGTATTCAGATCGTCCTTTTCATACCAGGTTGCGGTGGGCAGAATGATGTCCGAATAGGCGCCGGTGGAATTCATCCGGAAGTTGATGTCGACCATCAGATCCAGCTTGGCGATCGGCGCTTCGTCATGCCACTTGATTTCCTTGCCCCTGGCTTCCTTGACCACGTCCTGCATGACGCCATTCTGCGCGCCCAGCAGATGCTTGAGAAAATACTCGTGGCCCTTGGCGCTGCAGCCCAGCAGATTGGCGCGCCACACAAACAGGTTGCGCGGATGGTTTTCCGGTGCGTCGATATCTTCGGCAGCAAAGGCGATTTCCCCGCTCTTCAGCTTGTCGACGACATAATCGGCCACGCCTTTTTCATCGGTCGCCCCGGCCGCTTCAGCCTGTTTGCAGATTTCCAGAGGATTCTTGTTGAAATGCGGCGCCGATGGCAGCCAGCCCAGACGTTGGGAAACGACATTATAGTCGGACAACTGACTGCCCTTGTACTTGCCCTTCGCCGTCGCCGCCAGCAGACTGTCCGCATCCAGGCGCTCGTAGCGCCACTGGTCGGCATGGAAGTAGAAAAAGGTCGTGCCATTCATGTGCCGTGGCGGACGGTGCCAGTCCAGGCCGAAGGCGACCGGCAGCCAGCCGGCCTGCGGGCGCAGTTTTTCCTGACCGACGTAATGCGCCCAGCCGCCGCCGCTCTGCCCGACGCAGCCGCACATGTGCAGCAGGTTCATGATCGCCCGGTAGTTCATATCGTTGTGATACCAGTGATTGATACCGGCTCCCAGAATCACCATGGACTTGCCGCGGGTCTTGGCGGCATTGTCGGCAAACTCCCGCCCGGTGCGGATGATATCCGCCTGCTTGACGCCGGTGATCTTCTCCGCCCAGGCCGGGGTGTTGGGCGTGTCGGCATCGTCATAGCCGCTGGCGATATCCCCGCCCAGACCGCGATCGATGCCGTACTGGGCCAGTTGCAGATCGAATACCGTGGCGACCAGCGTCTCCTTGCCGTTGATCTGTATTTTTTTGACCGGGATATTGCGCCTGATGCCCTTGTCGGTACCGCTTTCGAAACAGGGAAACTGCACTTCCACGACATCGTCACTGTCGGAGACCAGACTCAACCGCGGCTGGATCTCCTTGCGGCCTTTCTTGCGCGGCAACAGGTTCCACTTGCCCTTCTCGCCCCAGCGGAAACCGATGCTGCCATTGGGTGTAAAGACATCCCCGGTGGCCTCGTCGAGAACCACGGTCTTCCATTCCGGATTGTTTTTCTCGCCCAGCGCATCGGCGAAATCGGAAGCCCTGACCATACGCCCGGCAACCAGTGCATCATCCTGCTTGTCCAGCCTGACCAGCATGGGCAGGTCGGTGTAAGTGCGCGCATATTCCTGAAAATAGGGCTCCTGCCTGTCGACGAAGAACTCCTTCAGGGCGACATGGCCCATGGCTAGGAATACCGCGGCATCGGTGCCCTGCCTGGCGGGCATCCAAAGATCGGCGAATTTCACGTATTCGGCGTAGTCCGGCGCAATCGCCACCACCTTGGCGCCCTTGTAGCGGACTTCCGAATAGAAATGCGCATCGGGGGTGCGGGTCATGGGCAGATTGGCGCCGGCGACGATCAGGTAGGTGGAATTGTACCAGTCGGCCGCTTCCGGCACGTCGGTCTGCTCACCCCAGGTCTGCGGGGAAGCCGGCGGCAGATCGCAGTACCAGTCGTAGAACGACAGACAGGCGCCCCCGATCAGGGACAGGTAGCGGCTGCCGGCCGCGTAGCTGATCATGGACATGGCGGGAATCGGCGAGAAACCGATGATGCGGTCCGGTCCGTGCTTCTTCGCGGTATAGACATTGGCCGCGGCGATGATTTCCGTGACCTCTTCCCAGCTGCTCCGGATATGCCCGCCGAGACCTCGCACCGCGGTATACTGCTGGCGTTTTTCCGGATCGGTCTGAATGGCCTCCCAGGCTTCCACGGGATCTTTCCCGGAGGCGCGCTCGGTGCGGTACAGCGTGACCAGGCGCTCGCGGATCATCGGGTGCTTGACCCGGTGCGGGCTGTACAGATACCAGGAGAAGCTGGCGCCGCGCTGGCAGCCGCGCGGCTCATGATTGGGCATGTCCGGCCGGGTGCGTGGGTAGTCGGTGGCCTGCATCTCGAAGGCCACCAGGCCGTTCTTGACATGCACATTCCAGGAGCAGCTGCCGGTACAGTTGACACCATGGGTGGAACGCACCACCTTGTCGAACCGCCAGCGGTTGCGATAGCCATCCTCCCATTGCCGGTCTTCATTGGTGACAATGCCGTAGCCATTGGAAAAAGTGCTTTGGACTTTCTTAAAAAAATTCAGACGGTCAAGGAAATGACTCATCGTTTTCTCCTAAAATCAGAAACGAGGGGGGATGAGGATCGACTCCATAGCTCCGGCCTGGCGACTGCAAGCCCGAAACATCCAGTTTACGTAAAGAAACCAGCACAACAAAAGAGAATTATACTCCGCTTTTATCGTGCCGGCATGATAAATACAACCGCACTGAAGGCAAGGTTAAGCATCAGAATGCCCGCGCTCCGAAAACGGGACTTCAGTCCCGCCTCAACTGCACACCGTCTGGCCGGCAACGTATCTCGATCTTCAGGGATTGTAGAATTCACCGTCCTTGCGCAGATAGAACCACCAGTTGATCATGATGCAGACCAGATAGAAAGCGGCGAAGCCATACAGCGCCAGTTCCGGCGTGGTCGCCTTGATCTGCTCACCGAAAACCTTGGGGATATAGAATGCCCCATAGGCGGCTACCGCAGAAGTCCAGCCCAATACAGGACCTGCCTGCTCCTTGGGAAACACCATGGCGATGGTGCGGAACGTCGAGCCGTTGCCGATTCCTGTCGCCATGAACAACAGCAGAAACAGCAGGAAGAACGGCATGAAATATTCCTGCGGCGTCGCGGAATTGTAGGCGGCCTTCATGTAGTACGCCACGCCGCCGGCGCTGAGCACCATGACCGCGGCGCAGACATGCGTCACCCAGGCGCCGCCGAACTTGTCGGCGATCCAGCCGCCCACCGGACGGATCAAGGCGCCGATGAACGGCCCCATCCAGGCAAACATCAGGGCACTGGGGCCATCGAGGTTGATCGTGTCATGGGTCATGACGCCGTCGACCATGACATGCTGGTAGCCGAAAATCACCTTGATGGCCAGGGGAAATGCCGCCGCATAGCCGATGAACGAGCCGAAGGTCATGGTGTAGATGATGCTCATCACCCAGGTATGCTTATTGTCGAAAATTCTGTACTGCCGCTCCAGGCTCTGCCCGATCGGGCCCGGAATGATCTTCAGCAGGGAAACGGTCAGGGCGATGACGATGAACAGCACGATTTCCTTGGGCACGCCGAATCCGGAACCGTTCACCTCCGCGGGCAGCATCAGCCACAGGCCGAAAATCGAGGTCATGAAACTGATCAGCAGCATGCCGGTGATGATGGCGAAAGCCTTCAGCGGATGGCCAATATCGGGGGAAACCTCGTCGGTGCGGATGTTGTGCATGCCGAACCAGCCAAAAATGACCAGCGGGATCAGGAACACCAGCCAGATGAAGCCGGCATTCTGGATCCAGGTCTCGGTGCCGGCCGGAATCTTGCCGATCAGCGTACCCGAGGTATTCTGCAGGATCATGGGATCGCCGCCCAGCGCGCCAAACAGACCGAAGGTCATCGCCAGCGGCACCAGAATCTGCATCGTGGTCACGCCGAAATTGCCCAGCCCGGCATTCAGGCCCAGCGCCAGCCCCTGCATTTTCTTGGGAAAGAAAAAGCTGATATTGGACATCGACGAGGCGAAATTGCCGCCGCCCAGCCCGGACAGCAGCGCCAGTACCTGGAAGACCCAAAACGGTGTGTTCTTGTCCTGCAGGGCAATCCCGGTACCCAGCGCCGGGATCATCAGCAGCGCCGTGGTGAAGACGATGGTGTTCCGGCCGCCGCACAGGCGGATGAAAAAACTGCTGGGGATGCGCAGCGTCGCGCCGGTGAGTCCGGCGATTGACATCAAGGTGAACAGCTCGGACTTTTCGAAGGGAAATCCGAGGTTCAACATCTGTACGGTGATCACCCCCCAATACAGCCACACCGCAAAGCCGCACAACAGACTGGGAATGGATATCCACAGATTGCGGTTGGCAATGAACTTGCCTTCGCGCTCCCAGAAGTCGCTGTCTTCGACGTCCCACCTCTCTAAATCCGCCATTGATTTCTCCTGAGCCATATGCAAAACTAAAAATTGATTTTGGCTGGTTGAATGCTGCGCACCCTGTGGATGCGAATGATTCTCAATAATTACGTATTTCTATGGCTGTCTCTTATAC
>JANEMG010000346.1 GCA_024511045.1 Gammaproteobacteria bacterium
CAAATAGGCACCAGACACGCCCCTCCTTATCCCCTTGTTTTGGCGCCAGTTAGCCAAAAAATTCACTGGTTTTTCGAGTTTTGCATTTACCTCTGTTGATGAATATAAAAACACTTTTTTTTTCCCTGGCTTTATTGTTGCCGTTTTACCCGCTGCAGTCGCCGGCTGCAGAACTTCCGACTGCAACAAACAACACCAGCCAATCCGTGACACTGGATATGCAGAACATGACTTGCGCCATGTGCAAGATCACCATCAGAAAAGCCCTGCAGGGCGTTGCAGGCGTACAGCAAGTGCAAGTCGATTTCGACAGCAAAACGGCCAGCGTCACTTTTGATCCGCAGAAAACCAGCATAGACGCCCTGATCGAAGCCACCACCAATGTCGGTTATCCGGCCTCGGTGCACCCGACAAAATAACCCGGAGGATACTCCTGTGTGGACCAAAAAACTGAAAATAGACGGTATGACCTGCCCCAGCTGCGCCGACGGCATCGAGAAACAGTTGAACGTCCTCGAGGGAGTGAAAATCAGGGTCTCGCATCCGGAAGGCATCGGCATCCTGACCGTGAAGTGCAATACCAGCCTGAAATCCCTGATTAAAAAAATCAAGGAAAAAGGCTACCAGGTGACCGAACTGGACAACGATACGGCCGTTGCCGGCGACAGCACGCCTGCCGCAGCAAACAACGGCCGGCATCTGCAGATCGCCATCATCGGTACCGGTTCCGGCGCCTTTGCCTGCGCCATCAAAGCCGTGGAAAACGGCGCCCGGGTCACGCTGATCGAACGCCAGCCCATCATCGGCGGCACCTGCGTCAACGTTGGCTGCGTACCCTCCAAGATCATGATCCGCGCCGCGCATATCGCCCATTTGCAGCAGCATCACCCTTTTCCCGGCATCGCCAGGCAAAAACCGGTCATCGACCGCAAACAACTGCTTTCCCAGCAGCAGGCCAGAGTGGAAGAGCTTAGAAAAGCAAAATATGAAAGCATTCTGGAAACCAATCCAGACATCACCCTGGTCAAGGGCAACGCCCGGTTCAAGGACAGCAAAACGCTGATCGTCGATCAGGCGCATGGCGACAAGACCGAAATCAGCGCCGACCGCTTTCTCATCGCCACCGGCGCAGCTTCCAGCATCCCGCCCATTCCCGGCCTGGCGGGCACGCCATACTGGACATCCACCGAGGCACTGGAGGCCGAAGAACTGCCCGGACACCTGCTGGTCATCGGCTCGTCGATCGTCGCCCTGGAACTGGCGCAGGCCTACCTGCGTCTTGGCAGCAAAGTCACGCTGCTGGCCAGGCATTCGATCCTGTATCATGAAGACCCCGATATCGGCGCCGGCCTACATAAAATTCTGGAAGCGGAAGGCATGACCCTGCTGACCCACACCCAGGCCGAAGCCGTTTCCTACAAAAAGGGGCTGTTTTCGCAGGGTAAATTCACGCTCAAAACCACGACCGGCCAGACCCTGACCGGCGACCGGTTATTGATCGCCACCGGTCGTCCACCCAATACCCGGGATCTCGCCCTGGAGCAGGTGGGTGTCGAAGTCGACAAAAGCGGCGCCATCATCATCGATGACCACATGCGCACCAGTGTCGAACATATCTATGCCGCGGGCGACTGCACCAGCCAGCCGCAGTTCGTCTATGTCGCCGCGGCGGCGGGCACCCGCGCCGCGATCAACATGACCGGCGGCGATGCCGCGATCGATCTTTCGGCGATGCCGGCGGTGATGTTCACCGAACCGCAAATGGCCACCGTCGGCCTGACCGAAGTCGAAGCGCAGAAGCAGCAAATCAAAACCGTCAGCCGCACGCTGACCCTGGAAAACGTGCCGCGCGCCCTGGCCAATTTCGACACCCGGGGCTTCGTCAAGCTGGTGATGGAAGAAGACAGCGGACGCCTGCTGGGCGCCCAGATCCTGGCCCCCGAAGCGGGTGAAATGATCCAGACCGCCGTGCTGGCCATACACAACAAAATGACCATCGAAGACCTGGCCGGGCAACTGTTTCCCTATCTGACCATGGTCGAAGGCATCAAGCTCTGCGCACAGACCTTCAAAAAAGACGTCAAGGAACTCTCCTGCTGCGCTGGATGACAGCCCGGCAGGAATCTCTTTCCGCGGCATTACCAGATTGTTTCAATGGTAAATAATGCAAACGCTTTATCGACCGTTACCAGTACGTGGCTTTCGAGTTTAGTTTGAGCCGCCAGCATCCGGTCAAATAGATTCCTGCGGTCAACCTGCCAGCTGCCTGCGAGGTGTACCTGTTCAGTCGTAATGGGCAATAAATCAAAACTTGCCTTCTTCACCCAGCCAACGATATCTGTCGCGACTTCGCCAGCTTCAGGCAATTTCCCCTGCCGATATTTTGTTGCGATTTCCCACGCGGATGCGCTGCTGACACTGATCATGTTCTCAGGATTCCGGATAATACCCCTTGCAGCCGAGGACAGTTTTGGGTCATCGAAAAGCCACCAAAGAAAAGCATACGTATCCAGAAGATATTTCATTGCTCCCAAAACAGCAGTTCCTCTTCCGGGAGTTCCTCGAAAAACGCTTCGATTACCCTTCCTTTGGCGACCCCGGGTTTTCTTTCCTTGCCCTGCGATATGGAAACCAGCTTTGGCTATGATGATTTCTTCGCCGGCCTGGACATGCGCCAACAACCGCGAAAGATGCGTTTTGGTTTCGTGAATATTGACAGTCTTCTGCAGGTGATTGACCTGGACTTGGCTAAAGGACTACCTGATTACGTATGGCCCTCAGCTTTGCTGAATCATAAAATTCTTGTCATCCCGACGACACAGGAGGGATCTTGATCGTTGACATGTCATGGCGCCCAGGATATCTCCTACCGTGGAAATGAACTTTATTGGTTTTCCCGACATCGCCCCCCGTTGTTTGATGTGTATTTATTCTATATAACTAGAGTTTAGAGTTTCAGAGGAGAAAAACCACTAAAAATCTCAAAAAATAGTTGACATAGCAAGGATCATAGCTGTCTCTTAACACATCTGA
>JANEMG010000034.1 GCA_024511045.1 Gammaproteobacteria bacterium
TCTGCGCTATCGCACCCCGGATAAACAGTGCGGCCCTGGTCGCTACCGAGGACTAACCGCCTTCGCTTCGCTCTCCATGGCGGTCAGCGCTATGATGCCTCTTTACCGCTGTTTTCAACAATCCGGAATCAGCAAATTCCTGCTTGCATTTATTCTGCTGTCAATGTTGGGCGGCTGCGTCAAGGAACCGATAAAACCGCCCGAGGATTTCAGGTTTGTTACGGTAAAAGCAGGCGATACGCTGGCCTCCCTGGCGCAGACCCATCTCGGTTCATCATCGCTGGCCTGGAGAATTGCCGAATTCAACGGCGTCTCGGAAATCACCCCGGGCGAAGAGTTGATCATCCCGGTGCATCCTTTCCGCCCCGGCGGATTGACTGCCGCCGGCCACCAACTGGTTCCAGTGTTGAGCTATCATAATTTCACCAGCGGCATCAGCCGTCGCAAACTGACCGTCTCGGCCAGAGATTTCGATGCGCAGATGCGCTATTTGCAGGACCATGACTACCATGTGCTGGCATTGGACGAATTGCTGGAATACCTGCAATTCGGCCAGGTTCCAAGAAAGTCGGTACTGATCACGATGGATGACGGATGGATTTCCTGCTACAGCGTCGCCTATCCCATTCTGAAGAAATACGGATTCAACGCCGTGTTGTTCATACCCACCAACTATATCAAACCCAGAAGCAGCAGGACCTTGAGCTGGGACCAGATCCGGGAAATGGTCAACGACAGCACCATCGATATCCAGTGCCACAGCAAATCCCACAAGGACCTGAATGCGATGAAAAGCGGCGAGTCCTTCGCCGCCTATCTCGATTCAGTGAAAAATGAACTGCTCACTTCCAAAAAAATCATCTTCGAAGATCTGGGCAAACAGGCAACTTCCCTCGCCTATCCTTACGGCAACACCAACCCGGTGGTGATGGAAATTCTCAGGCAAAATGGTTATACCAGTGCTTTCACGGTAAAAAGGGCCGGCAATCCTTTCTACTTGCACAATTTGCGGCTGCACCGCTCGATGATCTACGGCACTTTTCGTCTGGACCGCTTCATCGACAATCTGGAAGTTTTTCAGGAGTACCCCCTGGAAAACCTGGAACCCATCGACACCATGACCTCCGTCAGCGAGATTTCCTATGGCAAGCCTTCCGAGTACGAAGCCAAAGGTCAATGGCGCACCGCATTGCTGGCCTGGAAATTGCGCCGTGACTGGCTGATCAGTCACCAGGACCCCGATACCATCGAGTATAAGCTGGCCAATATGACCGGCGCCGACGATTTGCTCAAAGAGGCCACGCAAAAAGTCCGGGAACTCGAGGCAAAAATCCTGAGCTTCGCCGCAGGATTCTTCAGCAGCGCCAACAAGACGGACGACATCGGCCTTGCCCATCAATTGCTGCTGCGCACGCTGCTCTATGATCCGTATCACCACTCCGCCCTGGAACAGCTGAAGAATGGCTGGTTCAATCAACAGCTTGTTTCCTACTGGGTCAGGAATGACGATACCTTGCAAAAAATAGCGCAGCACCTCTATCACGACAGTGGTAAAGCCGTGCTGATTCCCTTGTTCAACAAAGGCATCGAGCACGACAGCGACCTGCTTCCTGGCATGAAACTGCTGCTGCCTTCAGCTGTGGCGTTGCGCGACATCAAAGTGGACAGCAGTACACAATGTCATATCGTCCTGACCAAACCGGCCCGGCAGCTCGCTGCCGACCTGTACAGTCAAGCCAATGAACTGTTCAACCGGGACAAGGTCAACGCAGCGATCAGCAAACTGCGCACCGCCATTTGTCTCGACCCCCATCACAGGCAGGCAAAAGAAATGCTGGAGATGCTGGAGCATTTGTAGCTGGCCAGTTTGCCAAAGTGCCGCGGCCTACAATTCCCGATATGGATTACCGCTTCGAGCGTAACAGGATAAAATCACTCTTCCCTGTCCATCTTTCGTGATACGGCATCTCGAAACCGGCCTGTGAATTTTCCAGAAAATTGCTGCCGCGCAGAAGCAGCTGAACCAGATCGTCATCTGCATCGTTATTTTCTCCGGCACCAATGATGGCATGGTCGTTTTAAATGCACCGGCACAACTGCCTGACCTGGCCAAGTCAGGCTGCTCCATGAAAAGCTGGCTTTACACCTGTATTATTGGTTTTATTGTCAGGATTTTCTACAATTCGACCCGAAAATTGACCGATCCACTAAGCAAATCATATTGTTGATCGGTAAGATCGGTTTCAACCTTTGCGCCGACATAGAATCCTGATGTGACAGGGTAGTCGATACCAGCGCGAAAATAAAGGGCGCCGTCATGAACGACACCTCCCAGGCCAATGGCTTCCTGGTCGACATATTCATACAGCAAACCGGTGTAGGCAATCAAATGATTGGCGAATTGATAACCGATTTCCGCATCGCCTATGCCCATAACTTCATCATAGCCAGTATCAGCTACCAGCAGTGTATCGTTGCTATGGGTATAGCGTATGCCTACTCGGGCCTTGAGCAAAAAGGAATCAATGACCTTATAGGCATTGACATTGGCTTCCACATCGTAATCATGCACGCGTCCTTTGTTGCCGGCGGCATTGACATGGTTATAGCTATAGCCCGCCAACGCCGAGGCAAACAAAAAATCATTGATCTGGTAGGCGGCATAGGGGGTCAAACCGACCGTATGCGACCTGCCATCCTGGTAGAAACTGGTCTCTGTTGTCGCATAGGCATAGGTCAATGCATAACCGATCATCCAGTCGCCAATATTCTTGCCCGCGCCTCCGACAAATTGAAAAATATCATTGTCGAAGTGCCCCAGAGTTTTGTCATCAGTCCCCAACCCCGAATAGCTGAGCATACCCCAGGCTGAATCGAGAAAAGACTTATCGACATCCATCGAGTCAGCCATTCTGTTTCCCATGGAGGCACTTTTACCGGGCAACATGTGTCTGCTGGATAACTCGCGATAGATCTGATTGTTGACGGCGTTATTCGTCACCCTTCTTATCTGCCGATTCTGCACTGCTGTAAATTGCGCTCTATTATCTTGCACTGTTCTGCATTCATCATCCTGACAATCCCCAGGATTTGTCAGCAGCTCTGCAGCCGCACCACTACTGTAAGACAATGCCAGAAAAGTTAAAAACGTAACTACCCATCGTTTGTTCATCGGCTCTGCACCTTTGAAGTCATCGAAACAAAACAAATCGTTTCCTGATTACGTATGACCCTCTTTGCTGAAACCCTATCATTCTTGTCATTTCGACGAGAGGAGGGATCTTGTTGAGCGTTGGCACAATGCCATGGTACCCAGTATTTCATTTAGCTTAATTATGACGCTTCATTAGTCTTCCCGACATCAGTGCAACACCTGTTTTATAGTGATAAGCATAGAATGACAGTTATGACTCGACATTGATTGAACGCTGTTTTCTACTTTGGGAAATGGCCGAAGCTTGTGGGTAATCAGAAATACTTTTATATTGATAAGGTTACTACTCGGGCCCCTATGGGTGCTCTGTTCCGGAAGACAACATGAATACGTCCCTGTAGGCTTGGCTTTGGCGTCCCTGCCAAAGACACTTCCTCCACAGACCACCTACAGGGGCTTCTTCCCGTTGGGGTGAGAGTTTACTTGATAAGTTCCATTCTAATCCCCGGACCCATTGCTGACAACAGCATTGTTGCACCAAACGGCAGCTAATCTTGTTTATTTTCATCTAAAGTCATCAATGCAAACTTGCCAGCTTGGCTCTCAGTCTGTAGGCATGCGCATTGCTGACAGTGCGCCTGACCAGAATATCCAGGGGACTGACTGTTTTGCCGTAATAGGCTTTGTTCAAACTGCCCCGCGGTTCGATGATCGATCCTTCGACAGTCAGTCCGCCGAAAACACCCTTGCTGCGGCTGAATTGCAGGATATCCACCGTTGCCGCCTGCGCACCGGCACCTACCGGTCCTGCCGCGACACTCATATCGGCGCCCAACTGCGCCTTGGTCGTCAACATCGCATCCATTCCCCGCTGGGTCATCACCAACAGGATCACTTCCGCCGCTTCACCGCCAATCTGCAGCCCGAATGTCACCGAACCCATGCTGTAGAATGCCGGACAGCTCCATTCATCGATTGCTGAATAGCTCCAACCAGTGCTGGCTTCGCGTCTCAACAAAACCCCGGTACCGCCGGAACCGCCAAAAATAAAACCTGCCTTCAACACGGTAGGAATAATCAGTATTCCCTTGGCTCGCCGAACGTGTTTTCGAAACCATTGCATATTCGGATCATTGGCGAAATTCGTCAATGTCTTGAGACTGTTGTCGACATAGCCATAGGCGTCGGACCTTTTATCGGCGGCGCTTGGCAATGACACAGCGAACAACACTGCCAATATAATCATGTGCACAGCTATTTTTCTCATCGGATTCCTCATCAAAGCAATTGATATAAATTTCACCCATAAAAAAACCCCCGCTGAACAATCAACGGGGGTTCTTCAATCCCACTTACAGACTTATAAAAACCTGCAAGCTAATTCATTAGATGAATACTGGGATCAGAGGTGCGTCTACCATAACCATCTGGCGGCCGCCGTTCTCATCGAAGAAGAACAACAGACCAGCAAAACGGCTGTCTGGATCGTAGATCAGATCAGACAAACGGTAAACTTCCCAAGCAGCATCAGAAGCGGTAACTTCGATAGTTCTTGTTTCACCTGGCTGGAGCGGGCTGTTATCGCTAACAGACAGACCAGCGTCGGCCAACAAGTCAGCCGGGTAACCTGAATCGTCCTGATACACTTCAGGATCCAGGAAACGGACAGAAGCCGTGTTGAACTCACCCAAACGAACGGCGACATCGCCATTGTTTGTGACGGTTAGGGTCATCTGCATGGCACGACCCGGTACACGGTAGCTGGCTTCTTCAACTTTCACGTCGACAAATGCTTCAGGCATTTCCAGAGGAACCATGCCTCTCATCAAACCAGCCTGCAACGGAGTCGTTACAGGATATTTGCTGTTTGCCTGACCCATGCCCAACAGTACGATACCGATGGTACCGACAAAGAAAATAATCGCTACTTTCTTGTCTGTATCGGTTACCAGACCATCGAGTTTGCCGGCATTGACCGCCAGTGCACGTGGAACGAAGACCGGACGACGTATCCAGTAGACAACCCAGGCGACACCGATCAAGTACCACAGACCATGCCAGAAATAGACGTTTGACAGGCCCCATGTTTCCAGGTCGAGATTCTCACCGGTCAATGTGGTCAATTCATTTCTGAAGGAACCCATGGTGCCAGTGATCGTGACGAATTTACCCGGGCCGATGATCGGACCACCGCCTTCGACATTCATCATGGTATGTACATGCCACTCGCCAGGACGACGGGCTTTCAGCAACACTCTGAACGAATAGGTTTCGCCCAGTTCCAGAGATACGGAACGAGGAACCAGTTGGTCACCAATCCAGGAGCCTGCACGAATGAATACAGGACCGGGAATACCAATGTTCAGGAATGTTACTTCAGGTTTGTCGACAGTTTCAGGCCAACCCGCGAAGACATGGAATTTACCAGAAATTTCCATGGTTTCGTTGACCGCAACTTTAGGCTTGGACCAGTTCAGGTCGAACCAGTGAATGGTACGCATACGCATGAAAGCAGCCTGAGACTTCTCACCATGCGCTGATGCTGTTGGTGTATATAGCATCGCTGCTGACAAAGTCATCAGCAGTGCGACAAAGGATAATTTAGCCACTTTGTCTTTTATTGTTTTCATATATCCTCCTCTATAATTAGAGAATTGCTGTTCTGAATCGGTACAGTCATTGTCATTTCGACCAAAAACCATACAATTAAGGTTAGTTTTGATAACGGCCAATCAAGTAGACTGTACGAAACGAGTCTGAGAGAACCAGTTACCGAAGAAGTGCCACAGGAAGTAGATCAGGATAGACACGAAAGCAGAGAAGAAAGCCGATACAGGAGCAACGTCCTTACCGAAAGTTCTCAGTGTGCCTTTTTCTACCATTCTGATGTACTCAGGTGTGCCAGTTCTTACATAGTGATAACCTTGCAGATCAGCCAGGGTGAACATCATGCCGTTGTATTCGATGGGAATATGGAACGGAGCGATGATCGGCCAGTTGCCCGGGTAGAACACCAAGCCCCATGCCATACCACCGAGGACGGCAGTCAGTGTGAAGCTGTTGGACAGCATCAGGATGACGTCCAGCAGAATTGCACCCGGCATCAGGTTTGAAGGGAAACAGAAATTCACTGGGAAATATGTCCAGCCCCAGAAGTTCAGATATCTGTTGATCCACTCACCCAACAGCAATCCTAATACGCAGATTGTTGCGCCGAAGGGCAGACGATAACGCGCCCACAGGCAGGCCTGCACAGCGGCAGGGAACGTGATGGATACGATTGGCGCCACTGTCACCCAGAGACGTCTGTCTTTCCAGTCGGTCCAGAAATCCCAGTCACCGCCGGTCAACATATAATGAATGTGGTATCCACCAATCAATACCATGAATACAGTCCAGAGAATCAAGTAGTCAAACGTACGGGAAACCTTGACGGCTTCTGCACGAGATCGTACTGCTGATTGAGATGCGCTCATTTAGCTTACCTCCTAAAAATTAAAAGAATTATTTTTGTTTTTATTACTCGGCCGTGGCGATTCTGCTTTTATCCGCCGCCCGTTCTGTATAGCATGAACGAGCGGCGAACAAATAGGAGATTAGCTTTGGCTTTGCAATATTGCCCGGTTTATTTATACCAGGTCTTTTTTCAACAGCTTTCCAATAGCATCTACTTCGCTGTTAACAATACCCAGTACAGCCAAGGCAGACCATCCGAAGAAGACGAAGCCATAGTGCAAAGGTGCAACGAACAGCTCTTCCATGAACCAGAAAGTGTGACCCCATTCATTCAGGCCAACGTTTGGCAGAATCATGAAAGGTCCGATTACAGCAACCATATACATCAGGTGCAAGCCCTGCTGGTAGTATGGCAATCTTGTTTTAGCATATAAGAATGCAGCAACACCAGTGATGATGTAGATTGGATAGCTCAGGTAGAACTCGATGATGTGGCTTGGTGTGAAGTCTGTATCACGAACAATTGTCTGATGCCATGTGCCATCCTGTTCGGTGAAGTAAGAACCACCCCAGTACAAAGCCCAACCATAGCAGCTCAACCAGATCCAATGGGTGAAATGTCTTCTCAGCTCTTCACGCGGAGTGATCGACATAACGTTGCGATCGCGGGTTTTCCAGATAACGCCCCACAAGACGGAAGCGACCAGGATTTCCAGAACGATCTCGATATACAGGAAGTTCATCCAGTAGATTTCGAACTCAGGTGCGAATGAATCCAGTCCGGCAGACCAGCCATATACACCTTCATACCAACGTACCCATACATAGAAAACCAGATACAGGCCCAATCCTGCAAACAGGTTTCTTTTATTCAATAGTGGTGCCTCTGCAGCATCAGCCTTAACTGACTCAGTTGTAGCAGCCATCTTGACCTCCTAAAATAATATTATTGAAAAAGCAATTCCGATCAACTAACAATCAGAATCTGAAAACTCCCTGAATTTCAATGTGCTGCTCAATGCAGCGCATTTGCCTGTCCCTAATGCGGCTTTCAGTTTATCACCTTGCCTCATCATGTCAAGACAAAACCCGCTTTGTTTCCCTTGCCGCCTGATTATTGCTAATAATTAATCTTTTTATAACAAATATATAGCGAAATATTCTACAGCTTCACATTTAATTTTAAACGGCTTTTTCACTGGGTATTTAATCCCTCGACTGCACTTCCAGGACTGCCTTTCCAGACCCCAGCACCTTGCACAGCAGCCAATGCCTCGCTCTAAACTAACAGCCTGTGCTGTATTTCTGGTACACTTCCGCAAGCGTCGAATGTGCTGCGCCACACCACCATTAACCCTATATTTTATATTTTAATTCAGATCCTTATATATCCTGCCAGGCAGCGCATGACAATGCTGTAAACTGATGCTGCCGGACAATTTTCCTGCAGCGCTTCCATGCCGGCAACTTTCGACTTGCCACACTCTATTAATCAATTACGTCACTGAACAATAGTCATGAAGAAATTTTTAAATTTTGTCGCCTTGATCGCTTTTTTTATCGGCCTGCTGGTTTTCATGCATAAAGTCGTCAAACCCTGGGTTATCAACGTCGCCAGCTCCGATTTGTTTCTGGAAGATGTCAGCGAGGAAGGAGGCCCGGCAGTCGATTCCCCGACGATGCTGACGCTGGCCTACGCCCACTGCAGCACCTACATAGAAAACGAACTTGCTGACGATGAGGACACCGTCATCAATTTTGCCGCCAAACCCCGCCATTCCTGGAGTCTGGGCAATTATGAGTATGTCATCAACGCCGAGTTCGAAATTACCGATGCTTCCGGCGTCAGCAAGGACAAAAAATTTGTCTGTCGCATAAAATATACCGGTGGGCCGGAGGGCAATACTTCGGATCTGGAGGAATGGTCGGTAGAAGGCATGTCTGGACTGGACTGATTCGCCATCAACAAATCAGATTTGACCGATGCACAAACCGGTTCCAGGCCAGCGCTGGATCAGCAATACCGAGCCGGAACTGGGACTGGGCATCATTGTCAACGCCGACCGGCAGCGCATCACGGTTTTCTACCCGGCAAGCGATGAAAAGCGGCTGTATGCCGCCGGCAACGCCCCCTTGACACGGGTAAAATTCGCACCCGGCGACAGCATTGAATCCGTTCACGGCTGGCGCCTGAAAGTCAGCCGCTGCATCGAGCGCAACGGCCTCGTCACCTATCGTGGCAGCACTGAATCCGAGGCGGAAAGGGAACTGGACGAAGTCGACCTGAATCACCACCTGCAGTTCAACAAACCCCAAGTCCGGCTTTTTTCCGGCCAGCTGGACCCCGAAAACTGGTTCAGCCTGCGCTATGACACGCTGCAAATCGCACGCCGGCTGCAGAAATCACCGGCAAAAGGCCTGCTGGGAGGCCGCACCAGTCTGCTCCCGCACCAGCTGTATATCGCTCACGAAGCGGCCAATCGCCTTGCTCCCAGAATTCTTCTGGCCGATGAGGTTGGCCTGGGCAAAACCATAGAAGCCGGACTGATCATACAGCATCGACTCAGCAACGCCCTTGCCAGCCGGGTATTGATCATCGTGCCTGCCAGCCTGCTGCACCAATGGCTGGTGGAAATGCTCAGGCGCTTCAACCTGCATTTCAGCATTTTCGACGAGCCACGCTGCCTGGACAGCCATGCCGAGCAGCCCTTCAGCAGCGAACAGCTGATCCTTTGCAGCCAGGAATTTTTTTCCCGATACCCACACCGCCGGGAACAGGCCCTGCAGTCGGAATGGGACATGGTCATTGTCGATGAGGCGCATCATCTGCAGTGGCGGGAACAGGCGCCCAGCCCCGAATACCGGTTCGTGGAAAAGCTGGGCAAGGAGAGTCACTTTGCCCGCCTCCGGCTGCTCGATCCCGACCGCTTCTTCAGCTTCGAACGATTCCTGCAGGAAGAACGGCAGTTTCAGCCCATTGCCCAGGCGGCCAGACGCCTGCTGGCTGGCGATGCCCTGGATGCCGCCCTGCAACACTCCTTGAAAAAACTGCTGAAACCCGACAATATCGATGCCTTGCTCGATCAGATCGCTGCCGGCGGCCATGTGGAAAAAGCGCGCCAGGAACTGCTCGCCATTCTCATCGATCATCACGGCACCGGGCGCATTCTGTTTCGCAACTCCAGACAGACTGTCGGAGGATTCCCGCAGCGGGAATTGCACAACTATCCCTTGCAGAAACCAGCAGCAAAGCCTGCCCCCAGTCTTCGCGCCGATCCCCGCAGCGCCTGGCTGTTCGACAAAATCCGGGACCTTGCTGGCGAAAAAGCGCTGCTGATCTGCAAACAGGGCGACACTGCCGTGCAACTGGCGCAGCTGTTGAAAAACCATGCCGGCATTCAGACGGCGGTTTTCCATGAAGGCATGTCCATCATTGCCCGCGACCGGGCTGCCGCCTTTTTCGCCGATCCGGACAGCCAGGCACGGCTGCTGCTTTGCTCGGAAATCGGCAGTGAAGGCAGAAACTTTCAGTTCCTCAGGCACCTGATCCTGTTCGACCTGCCGGAAAACCCGGACCTGCTGCAGCAGCGCATTGGCCGGCTGGACCGTATCGGCCAGAAACACGTCATCCAGCTGCATGTCCCCTATATTCTGAACACGCCTCAGCATACCCTGCAGCAATGGTACGATCGCGGCCTGAACGCCTTTCGCAGCAACTGCAGCGCAGCGCAGCGTGCCTATGAACTGCAAAAGAACCAGCTGCAGTCTTTGCTGGCGGATTACCGTCAGGCTGACATCGATGCCTTCATCATTGCAACGCGAGAACTGGTCGAAAAAATCGACCAGGAACTGCACGCGGGCCGGGACCTGCTTCTGGAACTGAATTCCTGCCGCAAGGAAATCGCGCAATCCCTGATCGGGGAAATCATCTCCCTGGAAAAAACCACCGCGCTCTGGCCCTATATGGAACGGCTCTTTGACTGTTTTGGTGTGGAAACGGAATACCATTCGCCGGACTGCCAGATCCTGCAGCCCGGCAATCATCTGCGTATCGGGCATTTTCCCGAACTCCCGGCAGACGGCATGACCATCACCACCGACCGGCACACGGCCCTGGCGCGTGAAGACATGCAGTTTCTGACCTGGGAGCACCCACTGGTTGCTGCTGCCATGGATCTGGTGCTTTCCAGTGAAACAGGAAATGCCTGCATCAGCGTGGTTAAAAACCGGCAACTGCAAGCCGGACAATATTTACTGGAAGCACTGTTCGTCGTCGAATGCAGCGCCCCGCCGGAATTGCAGATCAACCGCTTCCTGCCTGCCACTCCCATCCGCCTGCTGGTCGACCAGCAGGGCAATGACCTGACCGAAATGATCGACCACCAGAGCCTGACTGCCATCACCCCGGCCGTGGACAGCGCCCAGTTTCAGGAATTTCTCGACAGCCAGAAGCCGCAAATCAATGCCCTGTTGAAAATCGCTGAAAAGCGTGTGGAAACGCACAAAAACAAGCTGGTCAGGAACAGCAGCCAAGTCATGGCAGACACCTTGGGCATGGAAATAAAACGCCTTCAGCACCTGCAGAAAATCAACCCCAACATCAAACCGGAAGAAATACAGCAGCTGCAGAAGATTGCCCGGACTTCCCTGGAAAACATTCAGGCAAGTCAAATCAAACTCGATGCCATCCGCCTGTTGATCATTCTCTGAAAGTAACTACTCGGGCCCTATGGGTAGTCTGTTCCGGAAGACGCCGTGAATACATCCCTGTAGGCTTGACTTTGGCATCCCTGCCAAAGACACTTCCTCCACAGACCACCCATAGGGGCTTCTTTTGCTATGGGTGAGTAGTTACCTCTGAAAATTGAAAAACTGGACCAAAGTACAATGGTTTTTTTTCTTCAGGAGGGATAAGTTATAACCAAAGCAGAAATTCAGGAGGAGATCACCCATGTATTCGCAATCATCTGAACAAACGCATTATGAAGTCTTCGATGATCTTCCCTTGGCAGAGCATATCGAATGGAATCATCAACACGTTGAGGGATTTTATCAAACGGCATTGAATCCATTTTTTTGGATCAAATCGCAAACGAAATATTTTCCCGGCAACAAAAACCGCAGGGTTTTTGAATCACCGGAAAAGGAGGCGACATCATGGCCAGTCAATTCCAAACATCATCATCCAATGCTGCCCGGGTGCAGCAATTCGTAGACGCACTGAACGAAGTCTATATGAGAAAAAAAGGCTACGGCGTCTACGCCTTTCTGACCCCGATGGCAGTCATGCGTCTTTTTAACCAATTCATCGTTTTGAAAATTTCAGAGAAAGAGTTTACCAGGCCCCATATCAAACTGCTCTGAAAGGCTGTCGGGCCAGACTCTACCATCCCGTCCTGCCACTCATCTTTACACGCAAGAACGGCGCTGCCTGGCAACGCCGTTCTTGTCCTGCCAGACGATAAATGCTAACCTAGGCC
>JANEMG010000347.1 GCA_024511045.1 Gammaproteobacteria bacterium
ATGTTTCTTAGTTCGTTGATTTGTAATTGACCGCTTTTCATGTTCGCAAAACAAAAAATGGTATTTAATTACATTTCAACGAACTACGTCAACTTTCTGTGCTTTTTGTCATGTACAGAGCCTTTATATAAATTTCTGCAACCATTAAAATGAAATTTTATCCGATAGATAAGTTGTGAAATTCAAAAAAGATTTTGATGTCATCGTCATTGGTGGCGGCCATGCCGGGACCGAAGCGGCGCTGGCTTCAGCCCGGACCGGCGCCAGCACCCTGCTGCTGACCCAGAATATCGAGACCCTGGGGCAGATGAGCTGCAATCCGGCCATCGGCGGCATCGGCAAGGGGCATCTGGTGAAGGAGATCGATGCCCTGGACGGCGTGATGGCCAGGGCGATCGATCAGGCGGGCATCCATTTTCGCATTCTCAATGCCAGCAAGGGACCTGCGGTGCGGGCGACGCGCGGCCAGGCGGACAGAAACCTGTACAGGCAGGCCATCCGCCATGCGCTGGAGAATCAGCCGCGTCTGGCGCTGTTTCAGCAGACCGCCGCCGATCTGATCATCCGTGGCGACAATGTCTGCGGGGTCAAAACCCGGATGGGTCTGGAGTTTCATTGCCGGGCTGTGGTTCTGGCCACGGGGACCTTCCTCGGCGGCAAAATTCATATCGGCCTGGACCATTATACCGGCGGCCGGGCCGGCGATCCTGCATCCTTGGTCCTGGCGGAACGATTGCGCGAACTGCCCTTTCGCGTGGACCGCCTGAAAACCGGCACACCGCCGCGCATCGATGGCCGGAGCATCGATTTCGGCAAGCTCGAGGAACAGCATGGCGATGTGCCGGTGCCGGTTTTCTCATTCCTCGGCAGGCGCGAGCAGCACCCCCGGCAGATTCCCTGCTATATCACCCGGACCAATGCCCGGACCCACGAAATCATCCGTTCCGGACTGGATCGCTCACCGATGTATACCGGGGTCATCGATGGCGTCGGTCCCCGCTACTGCCCTTCCATCGAAGACAAGATCGTACGTTTCGCCGACCGGGATTCCCACCAGATCTTCGTCGAGCCGGAGGGGCTGGATTGCAACGAGTACTATCCGAACGGTATTTCCACCAGCCTGCCCTTCGATGTACAGTATGAATTCGTACGCTCCATGAAAGGTTTTGCCGAGGCGGAAATCGTCCGTCCAGGCTACGCGATAGAATATGATTTCTTCGATCCCCGGGACCTCAAATCGTCGCTGGAGACCAAGCATCTCCAGGGGCTGTTCTTTGCCGGGCAGATCAACGGCACGACCGGTTACGAGGAGGCCGCCGCACAGGGTCTGATTGCCGGCCTGAATGCGGCGAGACTCACCCAGGACCTGGAGAGCTGGTGTCCCGGCCGCGATCAGGCCTATATCGGCGTCATGATCGATGACCTGATCACCCAGGGCACGCAGGAACCCTATCGCATGTTTACCAGCCGTGCCGAGTTCCGGCTGCTGCTGCGCGAGGACAATGCCGATCTGCGCCTGACGGAACAGGGCCGGCAGTTGCAGCTGGTGGGCGAGCGGCGCTGGCAGGCGTTTTCCGAAAAGCGGGAGGCAATCGAACGCCTGCAGTCGGACCTGGGCAGCCGATGGATAAAGCCGGCCACGGAACAGGCCGAACGGGTCAGGCGTATCTGGGGGCAGCCCCTGCAGCGGGAAACGAACCTGATCGGTCTGCTGCGCCGGCCGGAAGTGGATGTGGCGCAGCTGCTGGATTTCGCCGATTATCGCCAGGTCGACGAGCAGGCCGCCGAACAGGTGGCGATACAGGCCAAGTATGCCGGCTATATCGACAGGCAGCAGAACGAAATCAACCGGGCCAGACGCTACGATCACCTGCGACTGCCGCAGTGGCTGGAGTATAGCAGAGTGCCGGGTCTGTCCAGTGAAGTCAGTGAAAAACTGCAGCGGCACCAGCCGGAGACACTGGGCCAGGCGTCGAGAATTCCCGGGGTCACGCCGGCGGCGGTTTCGCTGTTGCTGGTGTATACCGTTGGCAAATCATAATTTAGCAAAACAGTAGCACCAGAAAATGCCGTAAGCATTTGTTAATATGTGATATGTTTCTATTAGCCGGCTGTTTCTGGCTGCTAAATTTTCAAGTGCGGAAAGTATACATGAAGAAAAAATCTGCCTGATGGCCGAATGTCGCGATTTGCTGCTGTCGGGGCTGCAGGAACTGGATTTGCCTGCCGATGCCGGCCAGATCGACGCGCTGCTGTATTTTCTCGAGCTGATCGAGAAATGGAACAGGGTCTACAATCTGACGGCGATTCGGGACAGGGAGGCGATGGCCGCGTTGCACCTGCTGGACAGTCTGGCGGTGCTTCCCCACCTGCAGGGACCGGAAATCATCGATATCGGCACCGGTGCGGGACTGCCGGGCATTCCGTTGGCAATCTGCGCACCGCACCTGAACTTTCAGTTGCTGGACAGCAATGCCAAGAAAACCCGTTTCGTGCAGCAGGCCATCCTGGAACTGAGCCTGCAGAACGTTTCCGTCTGCCATCGGCGGGTGGAGGAATTTCGCCCGGAAAAGCAATTTCAGACCATCATTACCCGGGCTTTCGCCAGTCTGCCGCAGACTTTCGAACTGGCTCGGCATCTGCTTGCCAGGCAGGGGATTTTGCTGGCCATGAAGGGGCAGTTTCCGGAGCAGGAGTTTGCGGGCATCGATGCCCGGGTCGAGGTGATTCCGCTGCAGGTGCCGGGAGTCGACGCCGAACGCTGTCTGATCAAAATTTCCGCTATAGGGGCGCATCGCCAGGCAAGGCATTGAACGACAGGCGGCTGGCGATGACGGTGGTCATGTACAATAGGCCCTGTTGACTGAAGAATCCGTGCACAACCGAGGTTTTTAGAACTAAAGTTTCGGAGTTCAGAAAAACAGAATAACTTGTTGATTGTAAATGAATAGTGCGCTCTAAAGAGGTATAATATTGGGAACTTGAAATCCAAATCACACCTCAATAGAACGCTTATG
>JANEMG010000509.1 GCA_024511045.1 Gammaproteobacteria bacterium
CTTCGCCTTCGTGGATCAGCAACGCAACGCCGGCGAGCGGTGACCGCAAGCTTTTCACCTCCGCAAAAGGGCGGTCTTTTCGTCCGGCGCCATGCTCACAGATCCGGCGCTGTCTTCGCGGTAGTAAATCTTATGCTGATTCGATGCAAAAACGTTATAATCGTTCCTTTTGATTGAACTTAAATATACGCGATATATTCCCGGCTGGTGTCATTCGACCTGTCGGCCCCGTTCACTGAACAAACGCCGCTGCAGCGCCCCCGAGGCAAACCAGGATGGAACTGCCTGCCTGGAGAATATATTTATCCATGAACAAAGAACAATTCGCACACTATGCCCGGCAAGGGTACAACCGCATACCCATAACCCGGGAAGTACTGGCGGACCTGGACACCCCGCTCAGCGCCTATCTGAAACTAGCTGACGGCCCCTATTCCTACCTCTTCGAATCCGTGCATGGCGGCGAACAATGGGGGCGCTATTCGATTATCGGCCTGCCCTGCAAGACCGTGGTCAAGATCAGCGGCAACGATATCACCGTGGAAAATGAGGGCGCCGTACAGGAAAGCCTGCAGCACGACGAGCCGCTTTCCTGGATAGAGCAGTTCATGGCGCGCTACAGGGTTCCGGACATTCCCGGCCTGCCGCGCTTCTATGGCGGGCTGGTCGGCTATTTTGGCTACGAGACCATTGGCTATATCGAACCGCGGCTGCGCTGTGGCGGCAAGGACGATCCGCTGGGATCGCCGGACATCCTGTTGATGGTCTCGGAAGAGATGCTGGTATTCGACAACCTGTCCGGGAAAATGTTGCTGCTGACCCATGCCGATCCCGCGCAGGACGATGCCTACCAGCAAGCCAACGAACGTCTGCATCTGCTGATCAAACGGCTGCGCACCACCGAAGCCCGCGCCGCCCGGCAGAAAGCGCCAAAAAAGGTCGATGAATCCGACTTCGTTTCCGGATTCACCCAACAGGGCTTCGAGGATGCGGTGCGCAAGGCCAAGGAGTATATCGTCGCCGGGGACATCATGCAGGTGGTGCTTTCCCAGCGTCTGTCGATTCCCTATTCCGCCGCACCGCTGGACCTGTACCGGGCCCTGCGCTGCCTGAATCCCTCTCCCTATATGTATTACCTGAACCTGGACGACTTCCATATCGTCGGCTCCTCGCCGGAAATCCTGGTCCGGCTGGAGGACGACACCGTCACGGTCAGGCCCATTGCCGGCACCCGGCCGCGCGGCGCCACCCGGGAGCAGGACCTGGAACTGGAGCGGGACCTGCTGGCAGACCCGAAGGAGCTGGCGGAGCATCTGATGCTGATCGACCTGGGGCGCAACGATGCCGGCCGCGTCTCGCAAATCGGCAGCGTCAAACTGACCGATAAAATGATCATCGAACGCTACTCACATGTCATGCACATCGTCTCCAATGTCACCGGCAGGCTGCAGCCGGGCAAAAACACCTTCGATGTCCTCGCCGCAACCTTTCCGGCCGGCACCGTCAGCGGTGCGCCGAAAATCCGCGCCATGGAAATCATCGCCGAATTCGAGCCTGTGAAACGCGGCGTCTACTCCGGTGCGGT
>JANEMG010000035.1 GCA_024511045.1 Gammaproteobacteria bacterium
GCCGACGATCGGATCCATGATGGGTATCGAATACCTGCGCGTCGTGCCCAGCACCGACCTCAACGCCACCTTTGCGCTGTCCATCAGCGTTTTTGCCCTGATTATTTTTTACAGCATCCTGATCAAGGGACCCTGGGGATTCGCCAAGGAGTTGCTGTTTCAGCCCTTCGGTCCGTGGATGCTGCCATTCAATCTGATCTTGAAGTTGGTGGAGGAGATCGCCAAGCCCATTTCACTGGCGCTGCGTCTGTTCGGCAACCTCTATGCCGGAGAGTTGATTTTCATACTCATCGCCCTGTTGCCTCCGCTGGTGCAGCCGCTGTTGAGTTTTCCATGGGCGATTTTTCACCTACTGATCATCACCCTGCAGGCCTTCATCTTCATGGTGCTGACCATTGTCTACCTGAGTATGGCGCACGAAGATCATTAAATTCAATTTTTCAATAACCCTTTGTCATTCAAAATACGTTTGGAGAGTATCATGGAAATTGCATCATTAATTGCTGATGTACAAGGTCTGACTGCGATTGCGGTTGGTTTGATTCTAGGAATGGGCGCGGTAGGCACCGCGATCGGTTTTGGACTGCTGGGAGGCAAGTTTCTGGAAGGCGCCGCCCGTCAGCCGGAGCTGGTACCCATGCTGCAGGTGAAGATGTTCATCGTTGCCGGTCTGCTGGATGCTGTCACCATGATCGGTGTCGGTATGGCGTTGTTTTTCACATTCGCCAACCCCTTCCTTTCAGCTGTTCAGGCCGCTGCGGGTTGATTGCAAAGATCCCATTAACGGCAATATGAGGAATACAGCATGAGTATCAATGCTACCCTGATCGGTCAAATGATTACCTTTGCGCTTCTGGTGTGGTTTACCATGAAGTATGTCTGGCCGCCATTGATTCAGGCGCTGGAAGACCGCAAAAAGAAAATCGCCGAAGGCCTGGCTGCCGCGGAGAAGGGTCAGGAGGAGATGCGTCTGGCCGAGAAAAAAGCCATCGACGTGCTCAAGGAAGCGAAGGAGCAGTCTGCGGATATCGTCAACCTGGCGCACAAGCGTGCCAATGAAATGGTCGAGGAAACCAAGGAAACCGCCAAGCAGGAGGGTGAGCGCCTGATTGTCGCGGCCAAGGCGCAGATCGAACAGGAAATGCAGCAGGCCAAGGAAGGATTGCGAAAAGAGATCTCCAGCCTCGCCGTAGACGCCGCGGAACAGATACTGAAGGCCGAAATCGATGTTGCCAAGCACAAGGAAATCGTCGAGAACGTGGCGGACAAGCTGGGTAAAGCATAATGACTGAACTGGCGACATTGGCGAGGCCCTATGCGGAGGCGGTTTTCGAACGCGCGAAGGAAGCCGGAAAGACGGAACAATGGTCATCGATGCTGGCTTTTCTTGCGGCCGTGGTGCGCGACCGCGAAATGGCAGCAATTATCGACAATCCCAAGGTCAGTGACGAAGATTTGATTCGCCTGCTGCTGGATATCTGCGGTGAGCAGATCGATGTGGAAGGCGCCAACCTGATCAAGCTGCTGGTGGTCAATGGCAGGCTGACCATCGTTTCATACATTGCCCGGCTCTATGAAGAATACCGGGCCGAGGATGAAGGCTATGTCGATGTCACGATAGCGTCGGCTTTTTCCATGACCAAGGCGGAACAAAAAAAGCTCGAGGCTGCACTGGAAAAAAGGCTGGACAAGAAAGTCCATATGAACCTGGAAGTGGACGAGTCACTGATAGGCGGTGTATTGGTGCGCGCAGGGGACACGGTCATCGACGGATCCATCAGGGGTCAGCTGCAGCAATTAGCGAAAATACTCTAAATTAAGAGTGAGAAAAAGAACATGCAATTAAATCCATCTGAGATCAGTGATCTGATCAAGAAAAAGATAGAGAGTTTTGAAGTCACTGTCGAGGCGCATACGGAGGGTACTGTGGTCAGTGTCACGGATGGCATCGTCAGGGTACATGGCTTGTCCGCCGCGATGCAGGGCGAAATGCTGGAATTCCCCGGCAACACCTTCGGCATGGCGCTGAATCTGGAAAGAGATTCCGTGGGAGCCGTGGTTCTGGGCAGCTACGAACATATTTCCGAAGGCGATACCGTCAAATGCACCGGGAAAATTCTCGAAGTGCCTATTGGTGAAGCCTTGCTGGGCCGCGTCGTGGACGCATTGGGCAACCCCATCGACGGCAAGGGGCCGGTCAATACCAGCGAAACGGCGCCCATCGAGAAAATCGCGCCCGGCGTCATCGCCCGCCAGTCCGTCGATCAGCCGGTGCAGACCGGCCTGAAATCCATCGATTCGATGATTCCCATCGGCCGTGGCCAGAGAGAGTTGATCATCGGCGACAGACAGACCGGTAAAACCGCCATTGCCGTGGATGCCATCATCAATCAGAAAGGCACCGGCATCAAATGCATCTATGTGGCGATCGGGCAGAAACAGTCGTCCATTGCCAATGTCGTGCGCAAGCTGGAAGAGCATGGCGCGATGGAACATACCATCGTGGTGGTCGCTTCGGCATCGGAGTCTGCGGCATTGCAGTTCATCGCCCCCTACACCGGCTGCGGCATGGGTGAGTTTTTCCGGGATCGCGGCGAAGACGCACTGATCATCTATGACGATCTGACCAAGCAGGCCTGGGCCTATCGGCAGGTTTCGCTGCTGCTGCGCCGTCCGCCTGGTCGTGAAGCCTATCCAGGCGACGTCTTCTATCTGCATTCGCGGCTGCTGGAAAGGGCGGCCCGAATCAATGCCAACGAAGTGGAAAAACTGACCGGCGGCAAGGTGAAAGGCAAGACCGGCTCGCTGACCGCGCTGCCGATCATCGAGACCCAGGCCGGCGACGTGTCGGCATTTGTACCCACCAACGTCATCTCCATCACCGATGGACAGATATTCCTGGAAACGGACCTGTTCAATGCCGGCATACGGCCTGCAGTCAACGCCGGCCTGTCCGTGTCGCGTGTCGGCGGCGCGGCGCAGACCAAGATCATCAAGAAACTGGGCGGCGGCATCCGGCTCGATCTGGCGCAGTACCGGGAACTGGCCGCTTTTGCCCAGTTCGCCTCGGATCTCGATGAAAGCACACGCAAGCAGATCGAGCGTGGGCAGCGGGTCACCGAACTGATGAAGCAGAACCAGTATTCACCGATGTCCGTTGCACAGATGGCGGTTTCTCTGTATGCCGCCAACGAGGGCTATCTGGACGATATCGAAGTGAACAAGGTGCGCGATTTCGAGGAGGCCCTGCAGACCTACATGAAATCTGAACACAGCGAGCTGATGAACCAGATCGATGCAACGGGTGACTATAGTGATGAAATTCAGCAGGGTCTGAAGGTTGCCATCGACAGCTTCATCAGTTCACATAGCTGGTAAGGAATTCAGACATGGCTGTTGGCAAAGAAATCCGTACCAAGATCACCAGTATCAAGAATACGCAGAAGATCACTCGGGCAATGGAAATGGTTGCCGCGAGCAAGATGCGCAAGACCCAGAACCGGATGCAGGCGACGCGTCCCTACGCCGTGAAAATGGCCCAGATCATCAAACATCTGGCGCATGCCAATCCGGAATACAGGCACCCCTACCTGCAGGAACGTACTACTCGCCGTGTCGGCGTGATCATCATCTCCTCCGACAGGGGGCTGTGCGGCGGTCTGAACGCCAACCTGTTCAGGAAAACCATCACCCGGTTCAAGCAGTGGGAAAAGGACGGCATCGGCATCGAACTGTGCACGATAGGCAGCAAGGCAAGCGGGTTTTTCAGCAATCTGGGAGCCAATATCTCCGGTCAGGCACTGAAGCTGGGCGACACGCCGCATCTGCAGGACATCATCGGCGTGATCAAGATCATGCTGGATGCCTACGCTGAAGGCAAAATCGATGAATTACACGTGATCTATAACGAATTCATCAACACCATGACCCAGCAGCCCACCGTGCAGCAGCTGATTCCTGTGCGGCAGGCGGAACAGATCGAGGAATTTCCCGAACACTGGGACTATATCTATGAACCCGATGCCAAGGAGGTTCTGGACAATCTGATGACGCGCTATATCGAATCCATCGTCTATCAGGGTCTGGTGGAAAACAATGCCTGTGAGCAGGCAGCCAGAATGGTGGCGATGAAAAGCGCATCGGACAATGCCGGGAAACTCATCGATGAACTGCAGCTGGTATACAACAAAGCCAGGCAGGCCGCCATTACCCAGGAAATTTCAGAAATTGTTGCCGGAGCCGCTGCCGTCTAGGCGTATGTAAACGAATTGAAAAAATGAATTTAAAGAGGACGAAACCATGAGCTCGGGTAAAATCGTGCAAATAATTGGTGCGGTCGTGGACGTGGAATTCCCGCGTGAAAGCCTGCCAAAAGTATACGACGCACTGAAAGTAGAAGGTAGAGATATCGTTTTGGAAGTGCAGCAGCAGCTGGGCGACGGCGTGGCCAGAACGATTGCCATGGGCACCACCGACGGGTTGAGCAGGGGCTTGAGCGTGAGCAATTCCGGTGCGCCCATTACCGTGCCGGTGGGCAAGGAAACGCTGGGCAGGATCATGAACGTCCTGGGACAGCCTATCGATGAAAAGGGCCCGATCGGTGAAAAAGACTCCTGGGCCATTCACCGCAAGGCGCCTTCCTACGATGAACAGGCACCGGCCAATGAATTGCTGGAAACCGGCATCAAGGTGATCGATCTGGTCTGCCCCTTTGCCAAGGGCGGCAAGGTCGGCCTGTTTGGCGGTGCCGGCGTGGGCAAGACCGTCAACATGATGGAGCTGATCCGCAACATCGCCATCGAGCACAGCGGCTTCTCGGTATTCGCCGGCGTCGGTGAACGTACCCGTGAAGGCAACGACTTCTACCATGAAATGACCGACTCCAACGTCATCGACAAGGTGTCGCTGGTGTACGGGCAGATGAACGAGCCTCCCGGCAACCGTTTGCGCGTGGCGCTGACCGGATTGACCATGGCGGAATATTTCCGCGATGAAGGCAGGGATGTGCTGTTCTTCGTCGACAACATCTACCGTTACACGCTGGCCGGTACTGAAGTGTCGGCCCTGTTGGGACGTATGCCTTCCGCGGTGGGCTACCAGCCGAATCTGGCGGAAGAAATGGGGGTTCTGCAGGAGCGCATCACATCCACGAAAACCGGTTCGATCACATCCATCCAGGCGGTCTACGTGCCTGCCGACGATCTGACCGACCCCTCCCCTGCGACCACTTTCGCGCATCTGGATGCCACCGTGGTGCTGTCCCGGCAGATTGCCGAACTGGGCATCTATCCTGCGGTCGATCCGCTGGATTCCACCAGCAGACAGCTGGATCCACTGGTCATAGGGCATGAACACTACGAAGTGGCGCGCGCCGTGCAGGGTACGCTGCAGCGCTACAAGGAATTGCGCGACATCATCGCCATCCTGGGCATGGACGAATTGTCCGAAGAGGACAAGTTGACCGTATCCCGGGCCAGAAAGATTCAACGCTTTCTGTCCCAGCCCTTCTTCGTCGCCGAGGTCTTCACCGGATCGCCGGGCAAATATGTGTCACTGAAGGACACCATTGCCGGCTTCAAGGGCATCGTGGAGGGCGAATACGACAGTATTCCCGAGCAGGCCTTCTACATGGTGGGCAGCATCGACGAAGCGCTGGAAAAAGCCAAGACGATGGCAGGTTAAAATTCCCCTGGAATCGAAACTATGACAATGACCATACATGTAGATATCGTAAGCGCCGAGCAGGAAATCTATTCGGGACAGGCGGAGATGGTGTTCGCCCCTGCCCTGCTGGGCGAAGTCGGTATAGCTCCGCGCCACGCGCCGTTGATCACCATGCTCATGCCGGGCGAGGTCCGGGTCAAGGTGGATGAAGAGGAAGATCATGCCTTTTTTGTTTCCGGGGGCATGCTGGAAGTGCAGCCGCATGTCGTGACCGTTCTCGCCGACACCGCGATCAGGGCCAAGGATATCGACGAGGCGGCGGCCCTGGAAGCCAAGGCCAAGGCGGAGGAGGAACTCGCCGACAGGTCGGGTCAGATCGATTACGCCAGGGCGCAGGCGCAACTTGCCGAGGCGATCATGCAGTTGAGGACACTGGACAGACTGCGCAAACGTGGGAGATAATCGCTGCTCCAGCAGATGCTTTTGACAGAGCCCGGCAATGTGGTTGACACCATGTTACCGGGTTTTTTCGTTAGCAATAATCGTTGTTCGAGAAGCGGCGTTTTGTCTCCCTGCAATTGCCCGGGTGGCAGCAACGGACCTGCTGCAACGGGATTTTGAAAAACAGCAGGAATCACCTAACCTTAATATCTATACCGTTCTGTCCGCAGATAATACGCGCAATTAGTGTGCCCGGGTGACTGAGCGCTGCAGAAAAAATCGTTTGGCAGAACACACGACATGTGAAGGCCAACAGCGCGCGGTATGGTCAGTATGACGATAGTGCTGATCGGGTAGGTGTTGTGCCACGATTCAAATATTATTCGACATTGATTTAAGGAATACGCAGAATGGCGACGACCACGATAATTCTCGCTGCGGGTCAGGGTACCCGGATGCAATCTTCCAGGCCAAAAATTCTACATAAAATTGCCGACAAGGCCTTGCTCGAGCATGTCGTCGATACCAGTCGGCAGCTGCAAGACAACAAAACCGTCGTCGTCTATGGGCATGGCGCCGAACAGGTGCTGCAGGAGCTGCAGCATCTCGCTGTCCAGTGGATAGAACAGGAACAGCAGCTGGGTACCGGTCATGCCGTACAGCAGGCAGTGCAGTTCATCGGTGATGACGATACGATTTTGATACTTTACGGGGACGTGCCGCTGCTGAAACTGGCGACAGTACAGGGTTTGCTGCAGCAGGTGGGCGAAAATTCCCTGGGGCTTCTGACCGTCGATCTGGATGATCCCAGCGGCTACGGCAGAATAATCCGGGATGAAAACGGCCAGGTGATCAGAATCGTCGAGGACAAGGATGCCTCGCCGGAGCAGAAAGCGATCACGGAAGGCAATACCGGCATCATCGCCGTCAATGGCCGGCGTCTGAAAAACTGGCTTGCCAGGCTGGAAAACGACAATGCCCAGGGCGAATACTATTTGACCGATATAATCGAAATGGCCGTCGAAGATGGCATGACCATAGCCACGGCGCAACCGGACAATGCCGACGAGGTGCTTGGCATCAACGACCGCCGGCAGCTCGCTCATATAGAGAGAGCCTATCAAAGACAGCAGGCAGAAGCCTTGATGAGCCAGGGAGTCAGCTTCCGGGACCCGCAGCGCTTCGATCTGCGTGGTACGATAAAAAGTATTGGCCGCGATGTGGAAATTGATGTCAATGTCGTTCTCAGCGGCGAAATCAGTATTGGCAGCAATGTGAAAATCGGAGCCAACTGCTGCATTACCGATACCGTGATCGAAGACGATGTGGAAATACTGCCCAATTGCGTCATCGAAAATTCCTTTTTGGGTGCTGCCTGCTGTATCGGACCTTTTGCCAGGTTGCGGCCGGGGGCCCGGTTGGACAGACAGGTGAAGGTAGGCAATTTCGTGGAAATCAAAAAATCCAGGGTGGCGCAGGGAAGCAAGATCAATCATTTGAGCTATATCGGCGATACCCTGGTGGGCAGCGGTGTGAATATCGGCGCGGGAACCATTACCTGCAATTATGACGGCGTCAACAAGCATCAGACCATCATCGAGGACGGGGCTTTCATTGGTTCCAATACACAGCTGGTGGCCCCGGTCACGGTGGGAAAAAATGCCACCATTGGTGCGGGTTCGATTATTACCAGGGCAGCACCGACCGAAAAGCTGACCTTGACCCGGGCCAAACAGGTCAGTGTAGAAGGCTGGCAGCGACCGGTCAAACAGGAGAAGTAGCATGTGTGGTATCGTCGGGGCGATTGCGCAAAGAAATGTCGTGCCAATCCTGTTGGAGGGATTGAAGAGGCTGGAATACCGGGGCTATGATTCGGCGGGGCTGGCGGTCATCGAAAATGGCCTGATTCACAGGCAGCGGCAGATCGGCAAGGTTGCCGGGCTGGAGCAGATGCTTCAGGAGACGCCCATGCAGGGAACGATTGGCATCGCACATACCCGCTGGGCAACGCATGGCAAGCCGAGCACCGCCAATGCCCACCCGCATATCTGTCGCCGCAAGGTGGCCGTGGTACACAATGGCATCATCGAAAACCATGAGCAATTGCGCAGTCGGCAGCTGGCAAATGGCTACGAATTCACGTCCGAAACCGATACCGAAGTCATCGTCCATGAAATCTATCATAATCTGGACAAGGAAAAGAGCCTGCTGGACGCCGTCAAAGAAACCATGAAAGCGTTGCAGGGCGCATTTGCCCTGGGAGTGATCAGTACGGAACATCCAGATACGATGATTGCCTGCCGTAAAGGCAACCCCCTGGTCATTGGCGTCGGCATCGGTGAATATTTTATTGCTTCGGACGTGGCCGCACTGCTACCGGTGACGCAGCGCTTTATTTTTCTCGAAGAAGGCGATATCGCCGAAATCAGGCAGGACAGTCTGGTCATATTCAACGACCGGGATGAAATCGTCGCAAGACCGGTCAAGGAAAGCCAGCTTACTGCGGATGCCGTGAGCAAGGGTGAATATCGCCACTTCATGCTCAAGGAAATATTCGAACAGCCCTGGGCGGTTTCGGAAGCCCTGGAAGGCAGGTTGATCAATGGCAGGCTGCAGGAAGCGGTGTTTGGCCACAAGGCGCCGGCCATATTCGACAACATCCAATTCATCCAGATCCTTGCCTGCGGCACCAGCTACCATGCCGGCATGATCGCCCGCTACTGGCTGGAAAAACTGGCCAGGGTGCCCTGCCAGGTCGAAGTTGCCAGCGAATACCGGTACAGAAAACCGGTGTTGCCGGAAAATACCTTGGTCGTCACGATATCCCAGTCCGGGGAAACCGCCGATACGCTGGCGGCATTGCAGGAGGCAAAAAAACTGGGAGCCGCCTATTCACTGGCCATCTGCAATGTTCCGGAGAGTTCCCTGGTGAGAGAATCGGACCTGGTGTTGATGACCCGGGCCGGCATGGAGATCGGCGTCGCTTCGACGAAGGCGTTTACCACGCAACTGGTCGCGCTGATGCTGCTGGTCATCGCCATCGGCAGACGTTTCAGTATGGACGAGTCCCTGGAACGGAAGATCGTTGCACAATTAATTGCCCTGCCCGGCAACATCGAGAACGTGCTGCAGTTGAATGATACGATCATGAAGCTGTCAGAACAGTTTTCGGAAAAAAACCATGCCCTGTTCCTGGGGCGGGGAACGCAGTACCCCGTCGCTCTGGAAGGCGCCCTGAAGCTGAAGGAAATTTCCTATATCCACGCCGAAGCCTATCCGGCCGGGGAGTTGAAGCATGGTCCGCTGGCGGTGATCGACGCGGAGATGCCGGTCATCACGGTAGCGCCGAACAACAGTCTGCTGGAAAAGCTGAAGTCCAACATTCAGGAAGTGAGCGCCAGGGGAGGCCAGTTGATCGTGTTCATGGACGAATCCCTGGCGGCCGATCCCGATGAAAACCTGCAGGTCATCCGCGTACCCCACGTGGAAAATGAACTGGCTCCCGTTGTTTTCACCATTCCACTGCAGCTGCTCGCCTACCATGTCGCAGTACTCAAGGGTACCGATGTCGACCAGCCAAGAAATCTGGCCAAAGCGGTGACGGTGGAATAAATTGCCGCCATTGATGAAAAAACAGCTTTGCTGCTGATTTGTATTGCTGGTTCCTACCATGGGCGGAAGAATTTTTATGATGAATACGAAATTGGAAATTAAGTAATGAAGATCACGATTTTTGGCAGCGGCTATGTCGGTCTGGTGACCGGCGCCTGCATGGCCGAAGTGGGCAATGACGTCGTATGCATGGACATCGATCAGGACAAGATCGAGCGGCTGAAAAAGGGGGAGATCCCGATTTTCGAACCGGGTCTGGAGACCATGATCAGGGAAAACCAGGATGCCGGCCGCCTGCATTTCACTACCGATGCCGCGGAGGCGGTGGCGCATGGTCTGTTCCAGTTCATCGCGGTGGGCACGCCGCCGGATGAGGATGGTTCCGCCGATCTGCAATATGTACTGGCAGTGGCGAAGAGCATCGCCGAAAATATGGAAGATTATCGGATCGTCATCGACAAGTCGACGGTGCCGGTGGGTACTGCCGACAAGGTCAGGGATGTCATGTCGCAGACCCTGGCAGAGCGTGGCAGGGAGCTGGAATTCGATGTCGTTTCCAATCCGGAATTCCTGAAGGAGGGAGCGGCACTGCAGGATTTCATGAAGCCCGACCGCATCGTCATCGGCACCGACAACCCCAGGACGGCGGAACTTCTGAAGGCTCTCTATGCGCCATTCAACCGCAGTCATGAACGTATCTATGCAATGGATATACGATCCGCAGAACTGACCAAATACGCGGCCAACGCGATGCTGGCGACAAAGATCAGTTTCATGAACGAACTGGCCAATCTGGCGGAAAAACTGGGTGCGGATATCGAGCATGTGCGGCAGGGGATCGGTTCCGATAGCCGCATCGGCTACAGTTTCATTTACCCGGGCTGCGGTTACGGGGGATCCTGCTTCCCGAAGGATGTCAAGGCGCTGGAAAGAACCGCCCGGGAAGTTGGTTATCAGGCGGAATTGCTGACTGCCGTGGAGAATGTCAACAAACGTCAGAAGCAGCGGCTGGTGGAAAAAATAAAGAGTCACTATCAGGACGATCTGGAGGGTAAAAAATTCGCCCTCTGGGGGCTGGCCTTCAAACCCAATACCGATGACATGCGCGAGGCGCCCAGTCGTGTCGTTCTGGAGGCATTGATAGCCGCCGGCGCCATAGTTCGCGCCTATGATCCGGAAGCCCGGGAAGAAGCCCGGCGAATCTATCACGATCTGCCGGGTTTGACTCTCTGTGAAACGCAGTCTGAAGCCATTCATCAGGCGGACGCCTTGGTCATCGTCACGGAATGGAAGCAGTTCAGAAGCCCGGATTTCGACCAGCTGCAACAGCTCAAGGACAAAGTGGTTTTCGATGGCCGCAACATGTATGAACCGGCATTGCTGCGCCAGCATGGCCTGACTTATTATGCCATTGGAAGATCTACAGAAAGCGAAATTTAGAAGCAACAGCGGGAAATTGAGATGCTCAGTTTGGAAGATACAAAAATTGGAATTATCGGTCTTGGCTATGTCGGGTTGCCCCTGGCGGTGGAATTCGGCAAAAAATATTCAACCACAGGCTTTGACATCAACAGTCAGCGCATTGCCGAACTGCAGTCAGGGCACGACAGCACGCTGGAAGTCGATGCCGACGAACTGGCCTCGGCCGGGCAGCTGCAATTTGCCGATGCCATCGATGCACTCCACGAATGCAATGTCTATATCGTCACGGTGCCGACGCCAATCAACAAACACAAGCAGCCCGATTTGACGCCATTGCTGAAGGCCAGCGAAACCATCGGTTCCGTTTTGAAACACGGGGATGTCGTCATCTATGAATCCACCGTCTATCCCGGCGCGACCGAAGAGGATTGCGTGCCGGTTCTGGAGGCGACGTCGGGGCTGGCTTTCAATGAAAATTTTTATGTCGGCTACAGTCCGGAGCGCATCAATCCCGGCGACAAGGAACACCGGGTCACCAGTATCCTGAAAGTGACCTCGGGTTCGACTCCGGAGACGGCCGATTATGTCGATGCCCTGTACAACAGCATCATAGTTGCCGGAACGCACCTGGCCAGCAGCATCCGTGTCGCCGAAGCGGCGAAAGTGATCGAAAACACCCAGCGAGACGTCAATATTGCATTGATCAATGAACTGGCCCTGCTGTTCAATCGACTGGGAATCAGTACCGAAGAAGTGCTGCTGGCGGCAGGTACGAAATGGAATTTCCTGCCCTTCCGCCCTGGGCTGGTCGGCGGCCACTGCATCGGCGTGGATCCCTATTACCTGACCCACAAGGCCCAGTCCGTCGGCTACCATCCACAGATCATTCTGTCAGGCAGACGCATCAACGACTACATGGGCAAGTACGTGGTTTCCAGGGTAATCA
>JANEMG010000348.1 GCA_024511045.1 Gammaproteobacteria bacterium
GCTCATAGGGGATTTAAGGTTGAAATGGTCGCTTTTTTTCATGAGGCCATCTCACCATATCCAGCAGTTTGCTATTCCACGCTTTTGGCATTGTCGGATACATTTATTCAGGGTACCCGATATATTGCAGGGAGCATCATTGCTATCCAGGAGGATCTTAGGAAGTTGAGAAGCTTCGTTTGTCGCAGCCGAGAAGTCACCTGCCAAGGTAAAAACAGCACTTCAGGAATGTCAGCATCCTTATAGATGGCCGAGTGGTGATCAATATTGCGGGGATTAAACTTTTTCCTGATTACCCACAAGCTTCAGCCATTTCTCAAAAAGTAAAACATCGGCCAATCAAAGTGTCATTTCGACGGCAGGAAAAATCTTGGGCGCCAAGGCAATGAACCAACGCTCAAGATCCCTCCTGTCGTCGGGATGACAAGAATACTATGATTTCAGAAAAGCTGAGGGTCACACGTAATCAGGTTGTCTTTTACCTGATTGGGGAAAAGGGTATTGATATTGGCGGCGTCCCGCACAAGGAGTTGGATATCATTGTTTATTTTCCGCCTGACTCTGAGTCAGATATAACGCCTGAAGGTGCTGCTAGCGCCAAATCCGGCCTATTTCCATCTCAATTATCAACAAGCCATTTTTTTTATTTTCGATGACTTATTTTTCTGCTAAACGGTAATACCATGAAAAATACCATGCTCAGAAATTGCTGCTAATCAACACCAAAATTATTGTCTACTGGCAAGCGTTCCCGGCCTCCACCGCGAGCAGGCAGCGGGTGCCCCACCTGCGTCTCTCCTGATTTCACGCCAGTATTTTCCGGTATTTACGCTCCATGATTCCGTAATTTACGGTATAGCACTTACTATGAACACGCCCCGCCTGTATCCACGCTGGATTGAACCACGAATCCGTGAAGCATTGTTTGATACGCCAGTGGTTCTGCTCGCGGGACCGCGTCAGGCTGGCAAGACAACCCTCGTCCTCCAATTCGTTGAACGCGGGCGACACTACCTGACCCTGGATGATGAGCTGACCTTGCTGTCGGCACGTGAAGATCCGGTCGGTATGATTCGCAATCTGGATCGCGCCGTTATCGATGAAATCCAGCACGCGCCCAATTACTTCTGGCCATCAAAAAAAGCGTAGACGAGGATCGTCGCCCCGGGCGCTTTCTGCTGACGGGTTCAGCCAATCTGATGGCGCTACCCACGGTTGCCGACTCACTCGCCGGGCGTATGGAACCCCTGATGCTTTTACCCCTGTCGCAGAGCGAAGTCGAGAACCGACCGGCAAACTGGCTAGACAGTCTTTTTGCCGGTGACATCCTGACGGCAGACCCGCCGGTACTGGGCGATGAACTGGTCACCCGTGTGTTACGGGGCGGCTACCCGGAAGCGGTTGCACGGCCGACGGAAAAACGCCGTATAGCCTGGGTCCGGCAATACATTAGTGCCATTCTTCAACGTGATGTCCGAGACGTCGCTGAAATCGACAAACTGGATCAGTTGCCACGCTTTCTTCGTACCTTGGCGCAAACCGCTGGCCAGATGTGCAACTACTCCGATCTGGGAGGTCAAGTTGGTCTGGATGGAAAAACCGTCTCTCGCTATATCGGTGTCTTTGAGCAAATGTACCTGCTAAAGCGTATTGATGTTTGAGCGCGCAATCGCCTGAAGTGCGTTAGCAAAACTCCCAAGCTTCAGTTCATCGACTCCGGCTTACTGGCCAACCTCATGGATATCCATGCCAAAGATGTGCAAGCGGACAGGAGCCGTTACGGACATGTTCTGGAGAGCTTTATGTTCGGTGAACTACTCAAGCACTCAACAACGGCCGATGATAACTATAAGCTACTGTACTACCGGGATGCGGACAAATTCGAGGTTGATATCGTGATTGAGAACAGTGCGGGACAACTGGCCGGTGTCGAAGTAAAAGCCGCTGCCACCGTTAAAGAGCGAGACCTGCGTGGTTTGAAAAAATTCGCCAGCCTGGCTGATGACCAGTTCACGGCAGGTGTGCTGCTGTACGATGGTGATGAAACCATGTCTCTGGGTAACAAGCTGTGGGCGGCTCCCCTGTCCACACTCTGGGGCTCGTAAAGCGGTCATCAATACGCCTTTGAGCCGAGCGCCATAAACACCCTGACTGCACCAATCTGCCTGTCATGGTATCGCTGGGTTTTGCATTACAGCCCGAGGGAAATACCATGCCCAGAAAATCCTTCAAAATGCTCGAAATGTGCCGATTGAGCGCAGCTACACAGCACCCTGGGCTACCATCCGGGCTTTGACTTCCAGGCGTATCCCTTCCTGCTTCTGCAGATAACCGATCACCGATCACCGCAAACAGGTTACTCGCCTAGGGGGTCCCTTTCGGACCGAACATGCGCATGAGGCTCTTGCTCGATTTGTCGAAAACACGGGACAGTTCCTCGAATCCGATCGTCGTGTTGATATAGTCACGCAGCACCGCCTTGCCGGCATCGACGTCACCGGCGAGCAGGCATTCAACCCCTTCTTGCAGCAGGGCCTTACGAAAGTCGGGCGCGCGCCTGTATGGTGTCCTTAAAATCTTTCGTCAGAGCCATCACCACATCCTTAACTATTTCCGGTACGCCTATGCAGCTTTCACCTTCACGGTTTTTCCAATCCGGGCCAACATGTTGACCAATCTGTCGATGGTAAACTTGTCAATCTTGCCGCGCATCAGATCACTGATTCTTGGCTGATGAACACCGAACACCTCTGCAGCTTCTTTCTGGCCAAGCCCCGCATCCTCGATATATTGACGCAGTGCCATCATCAATTCTGAACGAATCTTCAGGTTCTGCGCCATCGCCGGATTATCCTCCAGCACCTCAAATATACTTTCCGCACTTGAAAATTTAGCAGCCAGAAACAGCCGGCTAATAGAAACATATCACATATTAACAAATGCTTACGGCATTTTCTGGTGCTACTGTTTTGCTAAATTATGATT
>JANEMG010000349.1 GCA_024511045.1 Gammaproteobacteria bacterium
ACCCCTGGATGGAAGCTGATAAATACTGCCTCGGCGTAACTACTCACCCATAGTAAAACAAGCCCCTAATGGGTGGTCTGTGGAGAAAGTGTCTTTGGCAGGGATGCCAAAGTCAAGCCTACAGGGATGTATTCACGGCGTCTTTCGGAACAGACTACCCATAGGGGCCCGAGTAGTTACGCCTCGGCGTTATCCTCAGTCAGCCTCCTGCAGCAACGCGACCAGTTCCTCGTGATGGATGGTTTCTTTTTCCCGCAGAACTTCCGCCAGCTTGTCCAGAACTTTCCTTTTCTCGGTCAAAATGCGCTGCGCACGTTTTTGACCTTCATCGATGATCGCCTTGACTTCGTTGTCGATCAGCAGGGCGGTTTCGTCGCTGTAGTTGCGGGTTTCGGTCGCTTCGGTTTCCAGGAACTGCAGTTGCTGCCGTTTGCCGTAGGTCAGGGGACCCAGTTTTTTACTCATTCCCAGGTAGCAGACCATGGAGCGGGCAATTTCGCTGGCCTTCTCCAGGTCGTTCTGGGCGCCGGTGGAAACATTGCCCAAGGTGATTTGTTCGGCAACCCGCCCGGCTATCAAGATGGCGATCTGGTCCTTCAGCTCATCCTCGGTGGAGAGAAACTTTTCCTCGATGGGAAGTTGCAGGGTAAAACCCAGTGCAGAAACGCCGCGGGGAATGATCGAGATTTTATGCACGGGCTGCCCGGTTGGCACCGATTCGGCGACCAGGGCATGCCCCGCTTCATGGTAGGCGGCCCGGCGTTTTTCCTCCGCTGCCAGGGCGCGGCCTTTTTTCTCCGGTCCGGCCAGGATACGGTCGATGGCATCCTCGAAATTATCCATTGTGACTTCTGTCTGATTGTTGCGGGCGGCGAGTATGGCTGCCTCATTGGCAATGTTGGACAGATCGGCTCCCACCAGACCTGGTGTTCTCCGACCGATGATGTCCAGATCCACATCGCTGGCCAGCTGCATGCGTCTGGTGTGCAGCTGCAATATTTTGACGCGGTCCTGCAGGTCCGGTTTGTCGACGACGATCTGCCGGTCGAAGCGTCCGGCGCGCAACAGCGCCTTGTCCAGAATTTCCGGCCGGTTGGTGGCAGCCATGACCACGACCCCGGAAGTCGGATCGAAGCCGTCCATCTCCGTGAGCAGCTGATTCAGCGTCTGTTCCCGTTCATCGTGACCGCCGATGCTGATCGGTCCGCTGCGCGAGCGGCCGATGGCGTCCAGTTCATCGATGAAGATGATGCAGGGAGCGTTCTGCCGGGCCTGCTCGAACAGATCACGTACCCGCGCTGCGCCGACGCCGACGAACAATTCGATGAATTCGGAGCCGCTGATGTTGAAGAAAGGCACGCCGGCCTCCCCGGAAACGGCGCGCGCCAGCAATGTCTTGCCGGTTCCTGGCGGTCCGACCAGCAGCACGCCTTTGGGCATCCGTCCACCCAGTTGCTGTATTTTTTCCGGCGCCTTCAGAAAGTCGATGGTTTCCTTCAATTCCTGTTTGGCGCTTTCCGCTCCGGCGACGTCGTCGAAAGTGATCTTGGGCAGGGTGTCCGGTTTGATGCGGATTTTTTTGCCAAGATTCAGGAAACCGTGGGCTGCTCCGCCACCCGACACGCGGCGCATGATCCAGAACCAGATGCCGAAGAAAATGAGCATCGGGATGACCCAGTTGAAAATGATGTTGCCCAGCCAGCTCTCGCCGCTTCTGACCAGGTATTACACGTTGTGCTCGGCCAGTTTTTCCGCCAGATTGGCATCCCACAATGGCACGGTGGTAAAAGGCCGGGGATCGGCGCCGGGTTTCTCCGGCTTGATCCGGCCGGTGATCAGCTTCTCGGTGACGATTGCCCGGTCGATTCTGTTTTGCTTGACCAGGTCGAGAAACTGGTTGTAGGGGATTTCTTCGCGGCGCAGTTCGCTGGCGGTGTTGAACCAGGAAAGCAGCAGCAGGACCAGCAGCATGAGCCACAGGATGCGCCAGGTGTTCTGTCCATCAGCGGACGCATTTTCTGTACCAGGCTTGTCCTGATCCGGTTTGCCGCGCTGAGGTCCTTTGATCAGCGTGTCCAGGATTTGCTTCAACCATTGCAGCAGTCGACCGAGGAAGTCGACAATGGCCTGCGGAATATCATTTTTCTTTTCTGCGTTCATCTGTTTGGTCCTCAAATTGTCACGGTAATGGCTGTAGATTGCGGGCGATGGCATGCGTGAATATTGAATAGGGAATTTAACGCTGTTTTCCGTCAGGAGTCATCCACGGCCTGCGCCGCGGCAACGAGTTTTTCCAGGCCGGCGGTCAACTGCCCGGGATCGTTGCTGCGAATGGTCGCATGGGCAACTTTGCGGCCCTTTCGCGGAGCTTTGTCATAGCAGTGCCAATGGGCATTTTCGATAGCCAGGATTTGCCCTGTACCGGGCAGACCGCCAATAAAATTGACCATGGCGGCATGGCCGAGTGGCGTGGTGCTGCCCAGGGGCAGATCAAGAATGGTGCGTAAATGGTTTTCGAACTGGCTGGTTTCCGCGCCTTCGATGGTCCAGTGTCCGGAGTTGTGTACACGCGGAGCAAATTCATTGGCCAGCAACTGTCCGTCGACATCGAACAATTCCAGGGCCAGAACACCGACATAATCCAGACCTTCCAGCAGCCAGGTAATGTAATCTTCGGCGCGCTGCTGCAGTTGGTCGTTGGCGAGGCATTTTGCTGTGCGTAGAATACCCCCCCGGTGCTGGTTTTCCGATAACGGATAATAGGCGATTTCACCGCCAGGACGGCGCGCCGCTATTATCGAGACTTCACGCTGGAAGGGCACGAAGCTTTCCACGATGGCGGGCACCCCCTGGATTTTTTGCCAGGCATCCGACAGGTCCTGTGCACTATCCAGCAGGACCTGTCCCTTGCCGTCATAGCCCATGGTGCGGCTCTTCAGAATGGCCGGGTAGGGAATCTCCTGCATGGCCTGCTGCAGT
>JANEMG010000036.1 GCA_024511045.1 Gammaproteobacteria bacterium
TTCTATGCCGGTTGCTGTGGACAGCCTCCGTTTGATTTGGTTTTGTGTGTTCATGCCGTGAAGCATGCAGCAAACGGTACATTTTGTCCAGATGTTTTTTATGGGTAAAGGGCAGAGCTAGAACCCTGTGGTCGAAATGGCTGGAGGGCTGGCAGGCGGTGCTGCTGGAACGGCGCTTCGGCAAGCAGGAGATTCTGGAGTTCTATCTGAACCAGGTGCCCTATGCGGCAAACCGGCGCGGCGTCAAACAGGCCGCCCGCTACTATTTCGATCGCGACCTCGGGACTCTCAGCCACCGGGAGATGCTGGCTCTGGTGGTTCTGGTCAGGGCGCCGTCGCGGCTGGACGGTTACCGGCATCACGGGGCCATGAACACCGGCATAGGCCAGCTGGCGGCGCGTCTGCGGGACAGCGGTGATCTGTCGAAGACGCAGTTTCAAGCGCTGCAGAAGGAAACGCTGGTGTTGCACGAACCGGCACTGGACATCCATGCGGAACATTTCGTCCGCCATGTGCTGGCTCGAGTGCAGACACGGCAGCAGAACATCACCACGACCCTGGATGGCAGCCTGCAGAAGGCATTGCAGGGTATTCTGGATCAGCGGCTGCGGGTGCTGCGGCAGCGTCAGGTAAACAATGGCGCCTTGCTGGTGGCCGAGCATGGCAGCGGCGAGGTGCTGGCCTGGGTGGTGGCGGGAGCCAACGACAGCGACTGGCCGGGGGCGAAGATCGATGCAGTCACCGCCTATCGTCAGCCCGGTTCGGCAATGAAGCCCTTGCTGTATGCCCAGGCGCTGTCCAGGGGCTGGACCGCGGCGACCGTGCTGGACGACGCGCCCCTGCAGGAGGCGGTGGGTGATGGACTGCATCGCTACCACAATTACAGCCGCAGACATTATGGTCCGGTCAGTCTGCGGGAGGCACTGGCCAATTCGCTGAATATCCCGGCGCTGAAAACGATACAGTTCGTCGGTGTCGGCGCCTATCTGGATTTGCTCCGAGCGCTGGGTTTTGCCGGTCTGACCCGGCATCCGGACTATTATGGCGATGGTCTGGCGCTGGGCAATGCCGAAGTCACGCTGCTGGAACTGGTGCAGGCCTATGCGGTACTGGCGAACCGGGGCGTCTATCAGGAATTGCAAGTGCTCCGCCAGGAAGCGGCCGGCGAAGAGAAAAAGAGCATCTTTTCCCCGGAAGTCAGTTCCCTGGTGGGCAATATACTCGCCGACGGCACTGCCCGCCGCCTCGAATTCGGTACCGCGTCAGTCCTGAACATGCCGCGGCAGACGGCGGTGAAAACGGGGACTTCCAGCGATTTCCGGGACAGCTGGACGATCGCCTACGATGACCGTTATGTGGTTGGCATCTGGATGGGCAACCTGGACAATTCAGAGACCGATGGCATCACCGGCGCCGCCGGCCCCGGCTTGGTCATGCGCAGCGTGTTTTCGCTGCTGAACCGGCAAAGATCGGGGCGGGCGCTGTATCTCAGCCCTGAACTGGTGAGCAGGAAAGTCTGCCTGGATGCCAGGGTGGGGCAGGTTGGCGAGGCAGACTGCCCGGCCGGAAAAACAGAATTGTTCGTCCCAGGAACCACGACGCAGCGGGCAAGTGCCGTTGCCCCCCCGGTTAACGGAACTGCGCATCCGTCAGCCGACGCCCGGTCTGCAGCTGGCCGTGGACCCCCGGGTGCCATTGACGAAACAGGCGTTTTCCTTTCAGCTGCAGGGAGCGGACGATGCCGACCGGGTCTCGTGGGTGGTCGATGGCAGGTTGCAGGGAGAGGGGTGGGGCGGACAATGGTTGTGGCAACTGCAGCGCGGGGCACACCGCCTGCAGGCGGAGGTCCGGCGCTCCGGAATGCCGGACAGACAGATTCTGGAAGTGGATTTTATCGTCAAATGAAGAGACTGTTTTTTGCCCTGTGGCCCGATGAAGCGACCCGGCAGCGTCTGCAGCAATTGACCAGGGCCTTGCGCCTGCCTGGGGCGAAACGGATCAGGCCGGAAAATATGCATGTCACGCTGGCTTTTTTGGGCAATGTCGACGAGCAGCTGCTGCCGGTCCTCGAAGAACAGGCGGCGGACATCGCCGTGCCGGGATTTTCGCTGCTGTTCGACAAGCTGGACTACTGGCGCAGACCCGGCATCGTCTGCCTGACCTGCAGCAATCCGGTACCGGTGGCGACGCAGCTGGTGCAGGACTTGTCCGTTGTCTGCACGGGGCTTGGTATCACGCTGGACGACAGGGAATTCAAGGCGCATGTCACGCTGGCAAGGCGCGTGCGCGGCAGGCCGGATGTCAGCCTGGAGCCGCTGCCCTGGCCTGCCGATGCCTTCGTGCTGGTCGAATCGCAGACCTGGCCGGAAGGCGTGCAATACACGATTCTGCGCCGCTATCCTTTTTGTCAATCATGACTATCCCATCTTATCGCTGTATGTGATAATAAACAGTTTTACCGGGCTTTCTTTTAGGCTTCCCGCGACGGCGGGTTCCGTCCGGACAGGTCTGGTTTTGCCGTCATTCGCTACAGATTGCCGGCTGCAGTCGGGCAAATCAACAATAGGTCATGCAAATGGATGAAAACAAAAAGAAAGCGCTGGGTGCGGCGCTGACGCAGATTGAAAAGCAGTTCGGCAAGGGAGCCGTGATGCGCATGGGTGATGTGGCTGCCAGTCGCGATATCGAGGTCGTCCCGAGCGGTTCGCTGGCGCTGGACATCGCTCTGGGCTGCGGTGGTCTGCCCCGCGGCCGGGTGATCGAAATCTATGGTCCGGAATCCTCGGGCAAGACCACGCTGACCCTGTCGGTGATCGCGGAAATGCAGAAGCTGGGGGGCGCGGCTGCCTTCATCGACGCCGAGCATGCCCTGGACCCGTCCTATGCCGAGAAAATCGGCGTCAACGTCGACGATCTGCTGGTTTCGCAGCCGGATACCGGCGAACAGGCGCTGGAAATCACCGACATGCTGGTGCGTTCCGGCGCGGTGGATATCGTGGTCGTCGATTCGGTCGCGGCATTGACCCCCAAGGCCGAGATCGAAGGTGAAATGGGTGATTCGCACATGGGACTGCAGGCACGGCTGATGTCCCAGGCCCTGCGCAAGCTCACCGCCAACATCAAGCGCTCCAACACCATGGTGATCTTCATCAACCAGATCCGAATGAAAATCGGCGTCATGTTCGGCAACCCGGAAACCACCACCGGCGGCAACGCGCTGAAATTCTATTCCTCGGTGCGCCTGGATATCCGCCGCATCGGTTCGATCAAGAAGGGTGATGAAATCATCGGCAACGAGACCCGGGTCAAGGTGGTCAAGAACAAGGTGGCGCCGCCTTTCAAGCAGGCGGAATTCGAGATTCTCTATGGTGAAGGCATTTCCTTTCTGGGCGAGCTGATCAATCTGGGCGTCAAATACGGCTTCGTGCAGAAATCGGGGTCCTGGTACAGCTACGAGAATGAAAAGATCGGTCAGGGCAAGGACAATGCCAAGACCTACCTGAAGGAAAACCCGGAAAAGACCGGGCAGCTGGAAGCGCAGATACGCGCCGAAGTGTTCGGCAGTGACGACAAGCAGCCGGCGGGGGAGACTGCCGCTGAATAGTAGCAGCGAAGCTGAAATCCGGAAAATCTGCCTGCAACTGCTGGCGAGACGCGAACACAGCCGGCGGGAACTGCAGCAGAAGCTGCGCGGCCGGGGCTTTGCCGGGGATGACATGCGGCGGGTCATCGATGATCTGGCGGAGAATGGCTGGCAGAGCGACCGGCGCTTCGCCGAAAGCTATGCTAGGCAGCGTATGGAAAAGGGCTATGGGCCGCTGCGCATCGGCAATGAACTGCGCCAGAGAGGCATCGAGGATTTCGATCTGGACGGCGTCATGGAGCAGTTGGCGGAGAGCTGGGATGAGCTTCTGGACAGGCTCTACGCCAGGAAATTCCCTGGCCAGAAGGCAATGAAGCACCGTGAATGGGCTAGGCGTAGCCGTTTCCTGCTGCAGCGCGGGTTTGGCGGTGAAGCGGTCAAGGCGTTGTTGCAGCGGCTGGCAATTACGCTGGAACCCTGACGGCGTCGATGGCATGACCAACTGCAGCGCTGCTGAAAAGAACCAGGCCGGACCGGTTGGCCGCTTGAAAACGAACTCTAAAACTTCAGTGATTCAGTATCTATCATGAAAAACATGACCAGCGCGGAACTGCGCTCCGCCTTTCTAGAATTTTTCCGGGAACGGGGACACACCATTCTTCCCTCCAGTTCGCTGGTGCCGGACAACGACCCGACCCTGCTGTTCACCAATGCCGGCATGGTGCAGTTCAAGAACGTGTTTCTGGGTCGGGAGCACCGGGACTATGTGCGTGCGGCGACCAGCCAGCGCTGTGTGCGCGCCGGCGGCAAGCACAACGACCTGGAAAATGTCGGTTATACCGCGCGCCATCATACCTTTTTCGAGATGCTGGGCAATTTCAGCTTCGGTGACTATTTCAAGCGCGAGGCGATTCAATACGCCTGGGATTTTCTGACCGGAGAACTGGCCATACCCTCCGACAAGCTATGGATATCGGTGTATGCCGAAGACCAGGAGGCGGAGCGGATCTGGCTGCAGGAAATCGGCGTCGACCCGGAGCGCTTTTCCAGAATCGCCACCAAGGACAACTTCTGGTCCATGGGCGATGTCGGCCCCTGCGGGCCCTGTACGGAAATCTTCTATGACCATGGCGAGGAGATAGCGGGCGGCCCCCCCGGGTCGCCGGACGAAGACGGCGACCGTTACATCGAAATCTGGAACCTGGTGTTCATGCAGTACGACCGTTCCGCAGACGGCACCCTGACGCCGCTGCCGAAACCTTCCGTCGATACCGGCATGGGCCTGGAACGCATCGCCGCGGTTGTGCAGGGCGTACACAGCAATTACGAGATCGATCTGTTCCAGGGCCTGGTCGAGGCGGCCGCCGCGATTGCCGGGGTCAAGGATCTGTCGCACAGTTCACTCAGGGTGATCGCGGATCACATCCGCTCCTGCGCCTTCCTGATCGTCGACGGCGTGATGCCCTCTAACGAGGGCAGGGGCTATGTGCTGCGCAGGATCATCCGCCGGGCGATCCGGCACGGCTACCGGCTGGGGATTCGCGAGGTGTTTTTCTATCGGCTTGTGGAGCCCCTGGTCCGGGAAATGGGCGAGGCCTTTCCCGAGCTGGCCGAGGCGCAGGAGCAGGTCGAGCGGGTGCTGAAGAAAGAGGAGCAACGCTTTGCCGAAACCCTGGAACAGGGCATGAAGATCCTGGAATCCTGCGTCGAGAAAATGCAGGGGAACGTCATTCCCGGCGATACCGTGTTTCTGCTCTACGATACCTACGGCTTTCCGGTGGACCTGACCGCCGATTTCGCCCGCGAGCACAACCTCGGCATCGACCAGCAGGGCTTCGAACAGGCCATGCAGGCGCAGCGACAGCGTGCCCGTGCCGCCAGTCATTTCGATGCCGACTACGATCGGGACATCGAACTGGACGGCGAAACCCGTTTCACCGGCTATGACCATTTGCAGAACGAAGCGGAAATTCTCGGCTTGTTCAGGGAAGGTCAGGCCGTCGATCAGTTGCAGGACGGCGAGGAAGGCGTCGTCGTACTGGACAGGACACCGTTCTATGCCGAGTCGGGTGGGCAGGTCGGTGATTTTGGTACATTGCAGACCGATACGGCCGTTTTTCAGGTCGGTGACACGCAAAAACAGGGCGACAAACTGTTCCTGCACAAGGGCAGACTGAAGCAGGGCGTGCTCCGGGTTGGAGAAACCTGCACCGCCAGTGTCGACCAGGCAGCCAGACAGGCCACCGCTCTGAACCATACCGCGACGCACCTGCTGCATGCGGCGCTGCGCCAGGTATTGGGCGAGCATGTGACGCAGAAGGGTTCGCTGGTGGATGCCGAACGGCTGCGCTTCGATTTCTCCCATTTCGAACCGATGTCGCCGGCTGAAATCAGCGCCGTGGAGCGCATCGTCAACGAACAGATCCGGCTGAACAATCCGGTGGTCGCAGAGGTCATGGCCAGGGACGATGCCATGCAGGCCGGCGCCATGGCGCTGTTCGGCGAGAAATACGGCGACCGGGTGCGTGTGCTGCGCATCGGTGAATTCTCCACCGAGCTGTGCGGAGGTACGCACGTACAACGCACCGGGGAGATCGGGGTTTTCAAGATCATCGCCGAAACCGGCGTGGCTGCCGGGGTGCGCCGCATCGAGGCCATTACCGGCGCGGCGGCAATCGACTGGCTTGCCCGCCGGGAAGAGATTCTGACCGACATCGCGGCAATGCTGAAAAGCTCTACCGACAGCGCGGCCGACAAGGTCCGGCAGTTGCTGGAGAAGAACCGCAATCTGGAAAAACAGCTGGAACGTCTGAAATCGAAACTGGCCAGTTCCGCCGGCGGCGAGTTGTCCGCGCGGGCTGTGGACGTACAAGGCATCAAGGTGCTGGCCGTGAAGCTGGAGGATGTCGATGCCAAGGCCATGCGCGAGATGGTCGACCAGCTGAAAAACAAGCTGGGCAGTTCGGCGATCATGCTGGCCACTGTCACAGGCGGCAAGGTCAGCCTGATCGCCGGTGTCAGCAAGGATCTGACCAGCAGGTTGAAGGCCGGTGATCTGGTCAACGCCGTGGCCACGAAGGTGGGGGGCAAAGGCGGCGGCACACCGGACATGGCACAGGCGGGAGGCAGCGACCCTGCGGCACTGGATGCAGCATTGGCGGCGGTACCCGATTGGGTGCGGGATAGACTGCAGGCAGGATGACGGGTATTGCCGTAATGGCAACAGGTGGATGCAGGACTGCTGTAAAAGCACAGAGAACACAGAGCGTTGCAAGCCATGCCGACCTTCAGATTGCAGGGTACGCATCGCGCACCAGACGGCGTGATTTTACGGTTTTTGTTGCAATGGTTCGCGGTGCATACTCTGCCAAGGTGTTTTTATCAAATTTGCCAAAGAAGAATAATGAAACCCACTGCACACGGAATGGCAAGATTTACTGAATCGCCAATATGGAATGGAATATTCCAATATTCAAAACCTCCGTGCCCTCTGTGGTGAAATACAAGGCAGGCATCATCCGAACCGTGATCGACTGCCAGGCAGATCGATCATTTAACTGAACAACACGAAGCAATAATGGCACTTTACGTTTACAAATTTGGCGGCACATCGGTGGGTACCGTGGAACGCATTCGGGCGGTGGCGGAAAAAGTCAAGGCGGCGCGCGATCGCGGCGATCAGATCGTGGTGGTCGTTTCGGCGATGAGCGGCGAGACCAACCGGCTGCTGGGTCTGGCGACACAGATTCAGGCCCAGCCCCAGCCCGATTCCCGGGAGCTGGATGTGCTGTTATCCACCGGCGAGCAGGTTACCATCGCCCTGTTGTGCATGGCGCTGCACGAACTGGGCTGCCCGGCCTGTTCCTATACCGGCGGCCAGGTGAAAATATTGACCGATGACGCCCATACCAAGGCGCGGATTCGCAGCATCGACGACCAGTCCATGCGCGAGGATCTGGCCCGGGGAAAGGTCGTGGTGGTGGCCGGTTTCCAGGGCGTCAATGACAGAGGCTGGATCACGACACTGGGGCGCGGCGGCTCCGACACCACTGCCGTGGCGCTGGCTGCGGCGCTGCAGGCCGATGAATGCCAGATCTATACCGATGTCGATGGCGTCTATACCACCGACCCCAGAATCGAACCCAGAGCGCGCCGGCTGAAGCAGATCACCTTCGAGGAAATGCTGGAAATGGCCAGTCTGGGTTCCAAGGTTCTGCAGATTCGTGCCGTGGAGTTCGCAGGCAAATACAATGTCCCCTTGCGGGTCTTGTCATCGTTTACAGAAGGTGAGGGAACACTGATCAATTATGAGGAGCCTAAAATGGAACAAGCATTGATTTCCGGCATCGCCTTCAACAAGGATGAGGCGAAACTGACCATCACCGGTGTGCCCGATCTGCCGGGAGGTGCATCGAAAATTCTCGGACCGATCGCCGAAGCCAACATCGAGGTCGACATGATCATCCAGAACATCGCCGGCGACGACACCACCGACTTCACTTTCACCGTGCATCGCAACGATCTGCAGCGGGCCCTGGAGATACTGCAGGTGGTGCGCGAGCAGCTGGGAGCGGGAAAAGTCACCGGCGACGACGGCATCGTCAAGGTCTCCATCGTTGGCGTCGGCATGCGCTCCCATGCCGGTATCGCCAGCACCATGTTCAAGACCCTTGCCGACGAAGGCATCAATATCAGAATGATATCCACGTCGGAAATCAAGATTTCCGTGGTCGTCGACGAAAAATACCTGGAACTGGCGGTGCGGGCGCTGCATTCGGCCTTTCACCTGGACCAGGAACTGCCCGCATAGACTGCGTCGAAACCCTTCCCGGAAAATCCCGCTGCCAGCCTTGCTGAATGGCCAGCTGGGAAAATGGCGGTTGTCTGGTGCTGGCCCTTTTTTTATCGATAAATGGTGATATAATTACCCACTTGGTTGGCCGCTGTTTGCTGCAAACAGCATTTATATACCGTTGGCAAATCATAATTTAGCAAAACAGTAGCACCAGAAAATGCCGTAAGCATTTGTTAATATGTGATATGTTTCTATTAGCCGGCTGTTTCTGGCTGCTAAATTTTCAAGTGCGGAAAGTATAATTGGAATATAGAGGGAAAAACTATGCTTATCTTGACTCGGCGTGTAGGAGAGACTTTGATGATTGGTGGCAATGTAACGGTCACGGTTCTTGGAGTCAAAGGTAATCAGGTTCGCATAGGTGTTAACGCACCGAAAGAAATTGCTGTTCATCGGGAAGAAATCTACGAAAGAATCAAGAAAGAACAGGAGGAATCAGAAGGCCTGTCTGATTCTGAAGAAGAGTAAAGACACAGGAGAGATGGCCGAGCGGCTGAAGGCGCTCCCCTGCTAAGGGAGTATGGGTTTTAAAGCCCATCGAGGGTTCGAATCCCTCTCTCTCCGCCATTTTGATCTTGACAAGAAAATCTCGGAAAGAGATAATAAACGGCTAAATATTGCGCCCGTAGCTCAGCTGGATAGAGTACTCGGCTACGAACCGAGCGGTCGGGAGTTCGAATCTCTCCGGGCGTGCCATTTTTCAAGTTAATCCCCTGTAGCTCAGTTGGTAGAGCGGGTGACTGTTAATCACTAGGTCGGCGGTTCGAGCCCGTCCGGGGGAGCCAGGTAAATAAAAGCCTGCAGAGATTTCTCTGCAGGCTTTTTTTGTGGCATTGCTGAAAGAGTTGTGACAGACTCTACGCTAATAGCAACCAGCTGCGGACTGACCGATAAAGATGTTCTCCGGAAGTAACTCTCATCCCTGCCGGCAGAATCCCCTGTAGGCGGTCTGTGGGGGAAGTGTCTTTGGCAGGGATGCCAAAGCCAAGCCTGCAGGGGCGTGTTCACGGCGTCTTCCGGAACAGACCACCCATAGGGGGCCGAGTAGTAACCTCCGAAAAACGAGGGGAATCCAATGGCCATCAGTGTATTCGACATCTTCAAAATCGGCATCGGACCTTCCAGTTCCCATACCGTCGGACCGATGCGCGCTGCGTTTACTTTTGCTACGGCACTGAAGCAGCGGCAGTTGATGGATCGTGTCTGCAGCATCGATGTGGAATTGTTCGGCTCACTGGGGGCGACAGGCAAGGGGCACGGCACTCACAAGGCGGTATTGATGGGTCTGGAGGGGGAACTGCCGGATCGAATAGACCCAGCCGGCATTGCCGACAGAATCGCGGCAATCAGGAAGTCGGGAGAAATAACCCTGCTGAAGCAGCATCCGGTCGCCTTCCATGAGGCCAAGAATATGATTTTCCAGCGCCAGGCATTGCCTTTTCATGCCAATGGCATGCGCTTCACTGCTCTGGATGAGGAGGATGGCGTAATTTTGCAAAAGGAATATTATTCGGTGGGTGGCGGCTTTGTGGTCAGCGAGGATGCGGCAGCGGCGGAATGGCTCAACGCTTATGAAACCCGTCTGACTTATCCCTTCAAGTCTGCTGACGAGCTGTTGAAAATTTGTGCCAGCCACGATCTGGCTTTCAGTGACGTCATGCTGCGCAATGAACAGGCATGGCGCAGTGAAAGCGAGGTGCGCGAGAAGTTGTGGTCGATCTGGCAGGTCATGCAGGATTGCGTGCAGCGCGGCTGCCGTGAACAGGGCATTTTTCCCGGCGGCATGAAGGTCAGGCGCAGAGCGGCATCGATTCTGCGGCAGCTGGAAAATGAAAAAACCGATGCGCAAACCGGGGCGCCTCTGGGCACCCTGGACTGGGTGAATCTGTACGCACTGGCAGTCAGTGAAGAGAATGCCGCCGGTGGGCGGGTGGTCACGGCGCCAACCAATGGTGCTGCTGGAATCATACCGGCGGTGCTGCATTATTACTGGCGCTTCTGCCAGGGTGCCAATAGAGACGGCATCGTCCGTTTTTTGCTGACCGCGGCGGCCATCGCCATACTCTACAAGGAAAATGCCTCGATTTCCGGCGCCGAGGTGGGCTGCCAGGGCGAGGTCGGCGTGGCCTGTTCCATGGCGGCGGGCGCCCTGACCGAGGTGCTGGGCGGGACGCCTCAACAGGTGGAGAATGCCGCGGAAATCGGCATGGAGCATAATCTTGGTCTGACCTGCGACCCGGTAGGCGGTCTGGTGCAGGTGCCGTGCATCGAACGCAATGCCATGGGTGCTGTCAAGGCGATCAATGCAGCCCGCATCGCTTTGCGTGGGGATGGAAGACACTTCGTTTCCCTGGACAAGGTGATCAAGACCATGCGTGAGACCGGCAGGGATATGAAGAGCAAATACAAGGAGACCTCGCGCGGCGGGCTGGCACTGAATATCATCGAGTGCTGATCATGATTGGTATTATTGTTCGGTCCATGCAAGACGATGGCTGCAGGCAGCAAGTCGACTGTTCTGGCGACGGACCTGCCGTTGTCTGAAAACAGAATAAACTGGAGCAAATCATGGCAAACCAGGAAACACCCCAAAAAAAAATCAGAAATCCGCATTTCACGCAAATCGTGGTGGCTGTCATCACCACGCTGGGTATTTTGGGAACGGCGATCATAGGAAACTGGGATAAAATTTTTCCCGGCAAGTCCAATTCAGTCATTGCGACCACTGCCAAGGGGCCAGTGACTTCAAAAGACGGGCAGACCACCGAGGATGCCGGCGAACAGCAGCAGGTCGGTGCGGTCGATATTACCGGTGTCTGGAAGACACGGGTCATCACCAGCCCCTATGCGAAAAATACATTCTACAGTCTGGTCTTCCAGTTCGAAATGGTCGGTGACCGGTTGTTCGGGACGGTCAAGAGCATCGACAGGCAGAGCGGGCGCGAGTCGATACTGGGTATCAAGGAAGGCAGGGTCGAGGGTAATGTCGTGACCTTCATTACCGAAAGCGCCGTTTTTTATGGCGAGGACTTGATTCCCTATCAAACCGAATATCACGGCATCGTGCAGCAGAAGCTGATCGAATTCATTCGCCAGAACAATGCTCCTGGCGGTGGACTGCCGGAAAAATTAGGCAGTGATTTCGCAAAGCGATGGCTTGATAATTGGGTCTGACCACCTGACCGGTGGGGCTGTGTCTGTTATCGTTGATTGTTCGTAACTACTCACCCAGAGTAAAACAAGCCCCTATGGGTGGTCTGTGGAGGAAGTGTCTTTGGCAGGGATGCCAAAGTCAAGCCTGCAGGGATGTATTCACGGCGTCTTCCGGAACAGACTACCCATAAG
>JANEMG010000350.1 GCA_024511045.1 Gammaproteobacteria bacterium
GTTTTCCACACGTTCACCCCGCCAGGGATGGCGGGATGAAATCCACGGGCTGTCCACACGGAGTCCGCAGTTCAATGGCTAAAAAGGGGCTTTTTTACCCACAGATATCACTGAAGAGCCGGTTTTTCAGGGTGGAGCGGCTTCAGCCGCTCCTACAAAACAAAAAACAAGGCGAACAGTGATGCCATCAATATCGATGTTTTACGGTTTGATCGTCTACATGTACTTTTTGGACAACAGACAGCACAGGCTGCCGCACATCCATGTCAAGTACCAGGACGAGGAAGTCGTCGCCATTCCCGATGCGAAGTCCTCGAAGGAAGCATCCCAACTTCAAATATGAAATTGCTGCAGGCATGGATTGAACTACATAAAGACGAACTCATGGCGGATTGGAAGCTGGTCGTGTCCGAAGAACACCCATACAAGATTACCCCTCTCAGGTAAAACCAATGAACCCAAGAGTAAAGAAAGTAGTGCCACTGCCGGACTACAAACTGCACATTGAATTCATCAATGGTGAGATGAGAGTATACGACTGTACCGACATACTGGATTTTGGCGTCTTCAAGGAATTGCAAGACAAAAATTATTTTCAATTGGCCAAAGTCGTGGACGGCACAGTCGCATGGCCCCATGGGCAGGATATCTGTCCTGACACGCTATATTCAGATTCAAGACCTCCTGATTACGCATGATATTCAGCCCTGCTGAAGCCGCTCCAACGCTAATTTCATACGACACCATGAACGAACAGACACAAACCATCCTGATCACCGGCTGCTCCATCGGCATCGGCTATACCACGGCGAAGGTCCTGCGTGAACAGGGCCACCGGGTCATCGCCTCGGCGCGCAAAAAGGAGGATGTGCAGCGCCTGACCGGGGAGGGCTTCGAAACCCTGCAGCTGGACCTGGCCGTCAGCGGCAGCATCCGGCGCGCCGTGGACGGACTGATCGAACTGACCGGCGGCAGGGTGGATGCCCTGTTCAACAATGGCGCCTTCGGCCAGCCTGGGGCCGTGGAGGATCTGAGCAGGAACGTACTGCGCGAGCAGTTCGAGACCAACCTGTTCGGCACCCATGAACTGACCAACCTGGTCATTCCCTTGATGCGCAGACAGGGCCACGGAGTGATCATCTACAACAGCTCGGTGCTGGGTTTCGTGGCAATGCCCTACCGCGGCGCCTACAACGCCAGCAAATTCGCCCTGGAGGGTCTGGCCGACGCGCTGCGCCTGGAACTGCATGGCAGCAATATCGATATCGTGCTGATCGAACCGGGACCGATACTCAGCGCTTTTAGAAAAAACGCCTATGCCCTGTTCCGGAAAAACATCGATGCCGAGCACAGCGTGCATCGCAAAGCCTACCAGGCCATGGAGAAGCGGCTGCAGCAGGAGGGGCCGGTGGTGCCCTTCACCCTGCCAGCGGAAGCGGTGGCGGAAAAAGTCCTTTCGGCGCTGCGGGCGAAACGCCCGAAACCGCGCTATTACGTGACCTTCCCGACCTACCTGTTCGGCTGCCTGAAAAGACTGCTGCCGGACCGCTGGCTGGACGCACTGCTGAGAAAGGTCTGAAACGAGAGCGATTACTGCCGCTCAAAAATTCAAATCATCAGGAATATTCTGGCAGACCGAATTGTAGGAAATGCTGTAGAGTTCAGCGGGACCATTGTTAGCCTTGAATCTTCCCTGTGAATCCCAGCGGGTTGCATCCGACATATCCCGCAATTGTGGATCCCAGCCCATGTAAGGCCCACCAAAAGCACCGGCGTTGTTGAAGCCGCGGGCGAACACCTGGATACCCTTCTTCTGCACGACCACCATGGAATGATGTGGCGCGGCACGATTGCCCATGAACAGCACATCACCCAGCGCCATGCTGCCAATATTGAGTGGCGGTTGAACTCTGGCATACCCCTGTTTGTATATATTCTGTGACATCCATTTGCCGGTCAACTGCTTGGGCGCCCCCTCGCCATATCGTTCCGACAAAGACCGCAGTGTCAACCAGGCTTTTTCAACACCATGCGAAAGCGGATCGACATTGCACAGTGATGGATATTTGGCCATCAGCAGCCATCCCAAAACCGCTTCGTAACAATTGTGCGGTTTCAGTATATTACCCGGAACACTGCCATTCGCGGCGACGATCAAACTGTTTACAGACATGATTTTCTCCCAAGGCCAGGTCTTTCAATCAACAGAGCAACAGATGTTTCAATAGCTGGAATAAGCTCTGTGCATGTGAATTTTCAGTATTCCAGTACGTCTTTTATTGTTGAGGTAAAGGCAAACAACCACCGTTACAACTCTCTGCAGCAAGGTAATCATCGTGGCCAAGGAAAAATAACATACCATGCCCCTTGTGTAACTTACGAAGACTACGTAATCAACGTTCCGTCAGCTTGACCAGGGTAATGGTCTTGTCGAGCACTTGCGCGGAATCCACATCGACCACCGGAAACAAAATTTCCTCTTTTTCCCGGAAATCAGTCAACGCCAGCTGCAGCTGATAGCCAATATTTTTCTGGCCATCGCGGGTAAAGAAAATAAGCCTGTCCCGCTTGTCGTTGAACAACAGCAGTGTCCATGATGTATTTTCCTTGCTGCCCGCAGACAGTATTTCCGGCCTCAGACTGGTAACCTGATAGACTTTGTCGCCAATTTCCAGTCTGGCAACGCTGACTTTGGTCATATTCACGCTGACAGGCCTTCGTAGTTCATTCATGCGCTGCAGGGCCTTATTGCCATCTTTTATGGTCACCATGGACTCTTCGAGTTCCGGAGCACACGCGGATATCAGCAAAGCTACCATTAAGCCCACAAGCAAACTCTTCAACTTCATATCCATAGTAGATTCCTTCAATAAAAAGAAAATAAAAAACAGCTCTGTACATGACAAAAAAATTATCGAGTACACAACGACAGATTATTACGAACTGGGTCTGGAAGGCTTGGTCGCAG